>CALXAK010000082.1 GCA_944386255.1 uncultured Clostridia bacterium | reverse complement strand
ATTCTTTGCCATTTGCTTTTCCCCCCGCCGCTGTATCTGCGGATATTTCTACTATATCGTCAAGAGTGCAACCCAGCGCAATACATATTTTTGCAAGGCTGTCCATTGACACCGGCTCGTCTTTCCCATTTTTGCAAGAATGTTTGTACTGATGCCTGCTTGTTTCCGCATTTCCGTCCGGCTCATTTTTCGGTCAATCAACAGCTTCCATAGTCTGTTGTAGCTGAATGCCATAAGAGAAAACCTCCCACTTCGCAATACCATATTTCAAGTATAACATGACAGAAGTAGGTGCGCAATATTATATTGATATTTCGTGATATTTATGATTGAAAAATCCTCCCCGTCTTACTACGCCACAAAAATTTTGCGGCTTTTTGTTTGGCAAAATTGAAAATGCGGTGTTGTATATAGTGAAAGGCAAAGTGCAACAAAAACCGCCTTTCAAACGGGATATTGAGTGAGGGAATGCTTTCGGACGATTACGAACAAGAGCAGGAAGAACTGCGGGAAAAGCTGTTGTATTTGAATGAAGAAATTACAAAGCAGGAAGAACAGACAGAGAACATTGAGAGGTTTATCGGCAAGGTGCGGAAGTATCTTAACTTGGACGAGTTGACGCCCGCTATACTCAATGACATGGTAAAGGCGGTATATGTTCACGCACCGGACAAGTCAAAAGGTTATCGGGAACAGCAGATAGACATTTCCTATGACCTTGTAGGAATACTTCCCGCGTCTTTGATGAATGCCCTGCAAAACGGAGAAACGGCATAGCCGAAGCTACGCCGTTTCCCGAAAACAATCCTATGCTGTTTTATGAGTGCCACCCCGATGGGGGCGCTTTTTTCAGTTGGTGTAGTAGGTGGCGAAGTAGTCCCCTTCGTCCTCCCACATGGCGGTGTAGTTGCCGTCCTGCTCGTAGTAGCTGTCCATCTTGCAGATGAAGTCATAGAGCCCCACGGTGGTGCAGCGGTAGAAGGTGTAGGAGGATATCTTGACCCCCGCCGCCAGCGATTCCGCCACGTGGATGTAGCCGTTTTCAAGGTCTATGCCGGCCACCAGGGCTATGTGGCCGTCCTCGCCGATGAGGTCCCCGGCCTTTACCTCCCCCGACTGCAGCAGCTCCACCGTGAGCGGCACCTGCTCACCGTAGTCGCAGAGGTCGTAGTCGTAGTCGATAAAGTCCCCGGCGCCGGTGTCCCCTATGTCGAAGCCGCCGTTGTAGATGGCCCAGGTGACAAAACCGCTGCAGTCGAGGCCGTTGGGGTAGCGCTGGTAGCGGACAAAGTGGTACTTGTCCTCGTAGTTTGTGAGGTTAACTCCCCAGATGGCAGGGCCGGACACCGAGTAGACTATGTCCTCGTACTTGTCGGTGGAGAGGTAGAGGCCCAGGTGGTAGTAGCGGCCCTCCCCGTCGCAGAAGGGGCGGCCCTCCTGGTTCATCAGGCGGCCGTTCTCAAAGAAGTAGGGCACCCTGTAGGGGAACTGGAGGGTGAGGAACCTCACCGCCGCCACCACCGCCGCCCGGGTGCCGTAGCCGCCAGCCTCCTCAATCTCGTAGAAGAGGGCCTGGTCCAGCAGATGGGCCTCCTCCTGGGTGTAGCGGTAGGCGGGGACATAGGGTTTTAGCCCTGTGAGGGTGGTCTTGTTGTAGAGGTCGCTCACCGTGACGGTGCAGACCGCGCTGGCGCCGCCGGCGGTGGTGGCGGTGACCTCTGCGGTTCCGGGGGCGACGGCGGCAAGGGTGCCGTCCTGGTCCACCGTGACCACCGAGCTGTCGGAGGAGGAGTAGCTCACCGTCTCGTCCGGCTGCCCCACCACCTCCAGCTCCGCCGAGAGCTCTGCGGTGTCCTCAAGGGGCATGTACACCGCCTGGTGGTTGAGCTGCAGGCTCTTCACCGCGTCCAGCTCCACCGAAATGTAGGTGGGGTCGCTTATGCAGCCCTTGTCGTCCCGGGCCCAGACGGCGTAGTCCCCTCCCTCGTATACCTCGAAGGTGACCTCCCCGTCGGCGGGGACCCAGCTGGCCTCCGAGGTGTCCTCCGCCGAGGCGGGCAGCAGGCAGGCGTAGGCCACAGAGCCGGTTCGCAGCTGGATGCTGGCGGTAATGCTGCGGGCAAAGTCCTCGGTGAGCTGCTCCGACGCCTCCACCGAGAGTATCACCGGCGGCAGCATTATGCTGCTTGCGCACCCCACCGCAAAGGAGAAGGCCACCGCCAGCACGGAAATCGCGGTGCGCAGCAGCATTCTCCCTCTTTTTGCGGTTAAATTTTGGCTATCTGGGTGGTCTCTCATCTCTACTCCACAGCAGCTCCGGCTGCCGCCGAAAGGCGGTTCAGCCCAAATATCCTCCGGTCATCTCGCTGAGGGTGGGTTCGCTCTGCAGCTCCTCCAGCCCCTCGGTTATAAGGTCTATGACAACGCCGTCGCTGTCGGTGGCAAGGCCGTATAGCACCTGCATGTTGTCGTTGACCATGAAATACCTGTTGGTGCCGTCCTCGTCCAACTCGCCAAAGGCCACCTTAATGGTCTGGGAGCTCTCCTCCGAGACATCAAAAATATCAAGGGTAATGGTGTAGTAGGGTTCATCCAGGCCGTACTGCCCCAGCTGGTCGGCGGTGGCATTGTAGAGCACGCAGCCGGCGCCGCGCCAGGAATCCAGAATGTCAAGGGCGTCCGCCACCTGCAGGTAGGGTATGTCGATGGGCTGGCCGTCCTTGGTGGACTGGCTGCTGTAACCCTCCTCGCTCCCAGGGTCCTCGCTTATGAGGTACTTGTAGGTGGATCCGCCGTATACAAGCTCCACCGACACCACCTCGCTCTGCAAAAAGCCGGGCATGCGGTCGAACATGAGTATGTCGTAGATGTCGAAGGTGAGCTCGCTCACCAGCGACGCCTCCACCACGAACACCCTGTCCCCTCCCTCGCACATGGCGTACCAGCCGGTGGGGGCGGGGTTGCCAAGAAGCAGCGTGGTGGAGTAGCCCTCTTCATCCTCCAGCAGGACGGTGTAGCGGGGGGAGTCGAGGCCGTACTCCTCGAGGGAGACGTAGTCCCTTATGGAGCGAAGGGCCTGGATGTCGGAAAATGCGTTTACGATGGACTTAACACTGGTCTGGGCCAGGGGGAAGTCCGGGTACTCGAGGCAGGTCCAGTCCGAGCCCTGCCGGGTGTAGGTCATGCTCTGGCCATCGTCGCTGGTGTAGGAGAAGCCGGAGAGCTCCGCAAAGGCGGTGACCTGCAGCTCCTCGTCCTCCTGGGCCTGGCGGTTGAGGCTGTCCGACTCCATTATGGCGGTTATCAGGAAATAGCCCGCCACCAGCACCGCCAGCACCACCACCATGACCACAAGACCGGAAACCTTCTTCTTTTTTGGGGCTCTGCTCTCGTTGCTCTGCATAAAGCTCCCTCCTACGCCCTGCGCCGGCGTATCCAGACATAGAGCCCGGCTGCCAGCACCAGCAGCGGTATTACGGCGATGTAGATCACACCGAAGAATCCGCCGTTTTTAATCACGTTGTAGGACACCGAGAGGCCCTTGGCGGCGATGGAGACCTTGCTGAGGCTCTCCACCCTCCAGGAGAGGGAGTTGAGCAGGATGTTGAGGTTTACAAGGCGGCTCCAGTAGGTGGCCTCCACCTCCTGGTCCAGCAGCTGGGCGGAGATGAGCACCAGGTCCTGGGTGCTGCCGTCCTCGTTGGTCTTGGTGGCGGCGGCTCCCAGCAGGTAGCTGCCCTGGTTTCTGATGTCGGTCTCCCCCGCCTCGTTGGTGTAGGTCTCAAAGCCGTTTTCGGTGGTGGAGAGGAACTCCCGGTAGGTGATTCCGCTGGGGGCGTCCTCCGAGATGGTGAAGCCCCGGGAGTTGATTATGAGGCACATGGCGCTGCGGCTGCCGGCTATGTCGTTGGTGATGCCGGAGGCAAAGCCGATCTCCGGGAACATCCAGTAGGGGTTGCCGTTGAGGCAGTAGCCCTCCGAGCCGTCCACCACCAGGTTCTCGGTGACGGTGAAGCCGAACTCCCCACAGAGGGCGTAGAAGTTGGGGGTGGCGCTCTGGGAGATGGCGTCGTAGAGCAGCACCACCGTGCCGCCCCCCGCCATATAGTCTCTTATATACTGCAGCTCATCCACCGAGAGATCGGTCTCGGGGGCGTTTATGAGCAGCACCTCGCAGTCCTCCGGCACCGAGCCGGCGATCAGCAGGTCCAGGTCCTCAAAGCGGATGTTGAGCTTGCTGACCGAGGCGGCAACCCCCTCCGAGAGAGGGGCCTCGCCGTGGCCGGTGAGGGTGTAACCCACCGGATCCACATTGCTGGTCACATAGTCGATGGCGCTGGTGAGGCGGCCCTCGCCGTCAAACTCCTTCTCCACATAGGTGCCATACTGATAATATGCGTCCTCGTCCACCACAATGACATCCGAGAAGGCTATCTCCTGCCGCCGGCCAGTCTCGGCGCAGACGGCGGTTATGGTGTTGACCGAGTAGTCCTCCAGGATGGAGGGGTTCTGCACGCAGTCCACAATGCGGTAGTAGATGTTGGGGGAAAGGCTGTCGTACTCGTCCAGCAGGCGGACGATGCGGTCGTCCACGTTGGAAACCGACTCCACCACCACCACAAACTCCACCTCCTTGTCCAGCTGCTCCACTATGTCGGTGGTGACAGAGCTCACCGAGTAGATGCGGCTGTCGGAGATATCGAAGGAGCTAAGGCGCCCCGGCACAAGGCCGATAAACAGGCAGAGCACCAGCACCACCGCCACCACGGCGAAGGTGAGGGACACGCCATAGCCTCCCTTGCGGGTGGCGAGGGAGCCCAGGGAGCTGCGTATTGTCTGGGCATCGGGTTTTTTAAAGGAGAGCTTCTTCATCAGCTCCACCTCCTTTTTTCAACCGACTGCACCGTCAAAAAGAGGAAAAGCCCGGTAAAGAGCACCACCCTCAAGAGCCCGGCCAGGTCGAAGAGATAGCTGTAGAAGAAGGTGTTGAGCAGGACTATGACCGAGAAGTTCTCAAGCACCGTGGGCAGCAGGTCGGTGAAGAGGCTGCTGTCGTAGAGGTAGACCGCCAGCACCGCGAGGCAGGCCACCGCGCCAAAGGCGGCGCTCACATAGATGTTTTTGGTGGAGAGGAACACCACCGCTCCGAGGGCGAGGGCCACCGCCAGCAGCACCGCGAGGGTGGCGCCGGCGCCGGAGGGCAGGTAGCCCACCAGGTTGTTCCAGAGGTAGAGCAGCAGCATTGCCGCTATTGAGACCACCGCCGCTATCACCGGGCTCTCGGTGAGGGAGGAGATGAACATGCCGATGGAGATGAACAGCATGCCGATGAAGGCGTAGCAGAGTATGGTGCAGTAGTCCAGCACAAAGTAGGTGCTGCCGAGGGCGGCAATTATGAGCGGGCAGATGCAGAACACCGCCACCGGTATCATGAACACCGCCACTATGGCAAAGAACTTGCCCAGCACAATGTCCCACACCTTTAATGGGGAGGTGAGCAGGATCTGGTCGGTCTTGCTGCGGCGCTCATCCGAAAAGCTGCGCATGGTGAGCAGCGGCACCGCTATCGCCATTATCACAAAAGAGCTTATAAGGCAGATGGAGAAGTAGGGGTAGCCCGCCACCATGTTTAAAAGGTAGAAGAATATACCCACAAAGCAGACCATAACCGCTATGAAGGCGGGGCCTATCATGGTCTGCATATAGGAGCGGAACTCCCGCTTGAAGATGGCTATCATGTCACTTGGCCTCCTTTTCCGCCCCGGTGAGCTCCAAAAACACCTCTTCCAGGGAGGCGATCTGGGAGGTCATGCCAAGGATGGGGATTCTCGCGTCGGCAAAGGCGAAGTAGAGCTTGTCGCGAACGTCCTCGCCCTTGGGCAGCTCCACCCGGAAGCTGACCTCGCCGTTCTCCTCGCCGGTGCAGCTGCAGCTCATGCCCTCAAAGCCGGCCAGCACCTTTTCGCAGGCCTCCCGGCTGCCCCGCAGGGTGAGGTTGAGGACCATGCGGCCGCTGCCCATCTGCTGCTCCAGCTCCTCGGGGGTGCCGCTGGCCACCAGCCTGCCCTTGGAGATGATGAGTATCCGGTCGCAGACCTCGCTGATTTCGCTGAGGATGTGGGAGGAGAGAATTACGGTGTGGTCCCGTCCCAGCTCTTTGATGAGGCTGCGCATCTCGATTATCTGCAGCGGGTCCAGGCCCACCATGGGCTCGTCCAGGATTATCACCGGGGGTTTGCCCAGCACCGCCTCGGCAAAACCCACCCGCTGACGGTAGCCCTTGGATAGGTTTTTGATGAGCCTCGAGCGCACACCGTCTATACCGGTGAGCTTTATGGCCTCCTCCACGGCGGGCTTGATCTCAGATTTCCTGATCTTCTTTATCTCCGCCACAAATACGAGGTACTCGTAGGGCGTCATCTCGGTGTAGAGCGGCGGCAGCTCCGGCAGGAAACCGATGCAGCTCTTAGCCTGCTCCGGCTCCTCGATGATGCTGTGGCCGTTTATGAGCACGTCCCCTTCGGTGGCGCTGAGATAGCCGGTCATTATGTTCATAGTGGTGGACTTGCCCGCGCCGTTGGGGCCGAGGAATCCGTAGATTCTGTTGTCCTCCACCGTAAAGCTCAGGTCCTCCACCGCGGTGTTGGGTCCGTATCGCTTGGTCAGGTGTTTTACCTCTATCAAAAAAAAGTTCCCTCCTTAACCGGCGCCGCAGCGCCAGGATGCCGCCTTTTTCGCGCTATCGGCTAATTATACCATTACCTTTGGCCTTTTTAAAGAGGCCGGGCGGCAACGGCGGATAATTAAAAATTTTACCAGCTATTTCTAAAAAAATAATGAATTATGGGTTACAAAGCGGTATAAAGGCTCTAAAAAGATGTTGAATCGCTGTGCAGCAGGTGCTAAAATGGGCAAAAAGTTTGAAGGAGCAGGAAAAATGTCCATAGAAAAGGTGCGCGACTACCTGGAGGGCTTTGGCGCCGGGGACAGGATAATAGAGTTCCCCGAGTCGTCGGCCACGGTGGAGCTGGCCGCCCACGCTGCCGGGGTGATACCGGCAAGGATCGCAAAGTCCATAACCTTTCAGGACGGCGACGGCTGCCTCATGCTGGTCACCGCCGGTGACACCAAGATAGACAACCGCAAATTCAAGGACACCTTCCACTTTAAGGCCAAGATGCTCTCCCCCGAGCAGACCCTGGCCTTCACCGGCCATGCGGTGGGCGGGGTCTGCCCCTTTGCCCTGCCGGAGGGGGTGAAGGTATTCCTCGACAGCTCCCTGCGGCGGTTTGACACCGTGTTCCCCGCCGCCGGCTCCTCCAACAGCGCCATTCAGCTCACCATGCAGCAGCTGGAGGAGTACTGCTGCAACTTTTCGGGCTGGGTAGAGGTCTGCGCGGTGAGGGAACCGAAGGAGTAGGCCAACCGGCAAAGCAAGCAGCCCCCGGGCGAACCCGGGAGCTGCTTTTTTTGCTACCTTCTCAGGATGTAGGAGTTAATGGTGACCATCTGGTCCGGCTTAAGGGATGAGATGGCCTCCCGGCGGGTGGAATCCAGCCGGAAGCCGTTTTTCTGTATTACCCGGTTGGAGCCGGTGTTCTCGTCCGCCGCCTCCACAATCGCGCCGGAGAGCCCGTCCTCAAAGAGGCAGTCCACCACCGCGGCCAGCGCCTCGGTCATGTAGCCCCGGCCCCAGAACTCCCGGCCCATGCAGTAGCCGATCATGGGGAGGCCGTCTCGATAGCCGGTAACGTCTATGCTGCCCATGAGCCTTCCGTCCTCCCGGCGGACAAGTCCCCAGCGGTAGCAGCGGGGGTCCTGGTACTCCTCTTCCCAGGCGGCCAGCAGCTCTTTTGTGGTGTCGGCGCTCTCGTGGGGCAGCCAGGTGAGGAACCTTGTGACCTCCGGGTCGCTGGCCCAGGTGGAGAACATCTCCCCGGCGTCCGACCGCTCAAGGCGCCTTAGAAGCAGCCTTTCTGTTGTAAGCTCCCGCATACTGCGTCTCCCAAAATGGAATTTTAAGGATTATACACCACGGCGCTGCAAAAGAGAAGAGGGGACCCGGCAGGGTCCCCCTTTTCCTGTCATATGGGCTCAGCCCACCACCTTTACTCCAAAGCGGCAGTCCTCGCCGTTTATCTTCCAGTCCTTCACATAGCCCTCCGGTTCCCGGAACTCGATGCCGTCGGCAAGGGTGTCCTTCATGACGGCTTCCCGCCAGCGGTCCATTATGTCCATGACCTTGGGGGAGCCCCCGGCGGTTATGAGCACATGGTCGGTGACGTTGAAGTCGGCGTCCTTGCGCATGGTCTGCAGCTTGCTGATGACCTCCCGCACAAAGCCCTCCTCCTCCAGCTCCTTTGTGAGGCGGACGTCCAGGGCGACCGAGAGCCCGCCGGCCGAGGCGGCGGCAAAGCCCTCCACCCTGGCCTGCTCCACCAGCAGGTCCTCCGCCAGCAGCTCCACCGGTCCGCCCGAGAGGCTGAGGGTGAGCTTGCCGGCGCTGTCCAGCTCCGCCTTGGCGGCGGCGCCGTCCAGGGACGCGAGGGCGGAGCGTATCTCCCCCACCAGCTTGCCGAACTTGGGACCCACCGTCTTGAGCTGGGGCTTAAAGCTCCAGGAGGAGTAGGCGGAGAGGTCTGCCTTGAACTCCACCTGCTTTACGTTGAGCTCGTCCTTGATGATGTCGGTGTAGTAGCTGCCGAGGGGCTGCTGGCAGCTGTAGTAGAGCGAAGCCAGGGGCTGGCGGTTCTTGACGCCTGCGTCGTTGCGGGCGGCCCTCGCAAGGGCGACCAGCTCCAGCACCGTCTCCATGTCCTTTTCCAGCTGCAGGTCGATGAGGCTCTCGTCCGCCACCGGGTAGTCGCAGAGATGGACGCTTATGGGGGCGCTGCTGTCCACCGAGCAGACCAGGTTGCGGTAGATCTCCTCGGTCATGAAGGGGATCATGGGGGCGGCGAGCTTTGAGAAGGTGACGAGGGCGGTGTAGAGGGTCATGTAGGCGCTTATCTTGTCCTCCCCCATGTCGCTGCCCCAGAACCTGCCGCGGCTGCGGCGCACATACCAGTTGCTCATCTCGTCCACAAAGGTCTGCAGCGCCCTCGCCGCCTCGGGTATGGCGTAGTTGGAGAGCTCCCGGTCCACCACCTTTACGGTGGAGTTCAGGCGCGAGAGCAGCCAGCGGTCCATGGTGGAGAGCTTGTCTTTCTCGAGAGAGTGCCCGGCGGCATTAAAGCCGTCGATGTTGGCGTAGAGCACCCAGAAGGCGTAGGTGTTCCAGAGGGTGCCCATGAACTTGCGGGCTCCCTCGGTGACGGCGGCGTCGGAGAAGCGGCTGGGCAGCCAGGGGGCGCTGTTGGAGTAGAAGTACCAGCGCACCGCGTCCGCGCCGTGGCGGGCGAGGGCGTCGGCGGGCTCCACAGCGTTGCCCTTGGACTTGCTCATCTTCTGGCCGTCCTCGTCCAGCACAAGGCCCAGCACAATAACGTTTTTGTAGGGGGCCTTGTTGAACACCAGGGTGGAGATGGCAAGCAGGCTGTAGAACCAGCCCCTCGTCTGGTCCACCGCCTCGGAGATGAAGTCGGCGGGGAAGTTCTCCTCAAAGAGCTCCCTGTTTTCAAAGGGGTAGTGCCACTGAGCGAAGGGCATGGAGCCGCTGTCGTACCAGCAGTCGATGACCTCCGGAACCCTGTGCATCTCGCCGCCGCACTCGGGACAGGTGATGGTCACCTCGTCCAGGAAGGGCCGGTGCAGCTCTATGTCCTCGGGGCAGTTTTTGGACAGCTCCCGCAGCTCCGCAATGGAGCCCACCGAGTGGCAGTGGCCACAGCTGCACTGCCAGATGTTGAGGGGGGTGCCCCAGTAGCGGTTGCGGCTGATGCCCCAATCCTGCACGTTCTCCAGCCAGTCGCCGAAGCGGCGCTCGCCGATGCTCTTGGGTATCCAGTTTATGGTCTTGTTGTTGGCGATGAGGTCGTCCCGGACGGCGGTCATCTTTATGAACCAGCTTTCCCGGGCATAGTAGAGCAGCGGGGTGCCGCAGCGCCAGCAGTGGGGGTAGTTGTGCTCAAACTTTGGCGCGGCATAGAGCAGGCCCCGCGCGTCCAGGTCCTTTAGGATGAGGGGGTCGGCGTCCTTCACCCAGGTGCCGGGCCAGAGGGTCTCGTCGGTCATGTTGCCCCTGCCGTCCACCAGCTGCAGGAAGGGCAGGTCGTTCTCCCGGCCCACCCGGCTGTCGTCCTCGCCGAAGGCGGGGGCTATGTGGACTATGCCGGTGCCGTCCGAGAGGGTGACGTAGCTGTCGCAGACCACATGCCAGGGCCTGCCGGGCAGCTTGCGGGCGATGGGGTAGAGCGGCTCGTACTCCATGCCGTTGAGGTCGCTGCCCCGGTAGCGCTCCAGCACCTCGAAGGGGTCACGAAGCACGCTGGTGAGGCCCTCGGCCAGGATGTACACCTCCCCCGCGCAGCTGACCTTTACATAGTCGAAGTCCGGGTTTACGCAGAGGCCCACGTTGGAGGGCAGGGTCCAGGGGGTGGTGGTCCAGGCGAGGAAGTACTCCCCCTCCCGGCCCTTTATTTTGAATTTGGCGATGGCGGAGCGCTCCTTGACCACCTTGTAGCCCTGGGCCACCTCGTGGGAGGAGAGGGGGGTGCCGCAGCGGGGGCAGTAGGGCACCGTCTTGTAGCCCTTGTAGAGCAGACCCTTGTTCCGGATCTCCTTGAGGCTCCACCAGACCGACTCGATGTAGTTGTTGTCGTAGGTAACATAGGGGTCGTCCATGTCCGCCCAGAAGCCCACGGTGGAGGAAAAGTCCTCCCACATGCCCTTGTAGCGCCAGACCGACTCCTTGCACTTCTGGATGAAGGGCTCGAGGCCGTACTGCTCTATCTGCTCCTTGCCGTTGAGGCCCAGCTGCTTCTCCACCTCTATCTCCACCGGCAGGCCGTGGGTATCCCAGCCGGCCTTGCGGATGCTCTTCTGGCCCTTCATGGTGTGGTAACGGGGGATCATGTCCTTGATGGCCCGGGTGAGCACGTGGCCGATGTGTGGCTTGCCGTTGGCGGTAGGCGGGCCGTCGTAGAAGGAATAGACCGGGCAGCCCTTACGGTTCTCCTCACTCTTGCGGAAGATGTCGTTCTCCTTCCAGAACCTCTCCACCTCGTGCTCCCGAGCGACGAAGTTAAGATCGGTGGACACCTTTTGATACATTATGCAACCCTCCAAAACCTTATAGGATGAAAAAAGCTCCGTCCTGCAAAAGCAGGACGAAGCAAATCTTCGCTTTTTACACCACCTGCGCATACCGGCATATGCCGCCCGTATAACGGCGGGCTGCCGTCAGCGCTTACTGCTTCTGTTCGGCGCTGCGACTCGGAAGGGATGTTCTCTCGCGGCGCTACCGGCGCGGGGCTCGCACCCTCCCCCGCTCGCTTGGGCTTTCCTGCCGCGGCTACTGTCTTCGTCACAGTCTTTTATGGTCCATATTTACGTTAAATATATCACCGGGCGGAGGATATGTCAACGCCCGGCGGCCCCCGGCTCGAAAACTTCTGCCATTTTGCGCAAAAGGTGGTATAATCAGTGAATCAACTGCAGTCCTGGAGAATTTTGGAGAATGATAAAGCGGTTTATTGGGCTTTGCAGGGAGAGGGGCGGTTGGAACGGCCTCTTCTTCGCCGCATTTTCGCTGCTTTGCGGCTTCTGGGCGGTGTACATACCCGAGGCGGCAAGGCTTGGGGTGATGAACCCGGACCTTTACAAGCACTTCCTCGGTTCGTTTCCGCTGGTGGCGGTCTGCGCGGTGGCCTTTGGGCTGCTGGCGGCGGGGCTTGCCTTTATCCTGAGGAGCGTCGCGGTCTCGGGGCTGCTGCTGAGCCTCGTCTCCTGCGCGGC
>CALXAK010000081.1 GCA_944386255.1 uncultured Clostridia bacterium | reverse complement strand
CGGCGGTTCCCCGGCGGGGAGCTCCTTGCGGGCTGTTTTCACAGCCAGCGGTTTACTTAAAAGAAAGAGTACGCCTGTAAGGCCTCCCCCCGGCGCGTCCATCCCCCGGCGCCCAGTCCCATGGCGGGGCCCCGCAGGTCAGGGGTGCGCCGGCAAAATTGGGGCGGGGGACACAGCTGCAACCAAAAAGGGAGACCCCGCACATGGGGTCTCCCCTGTCCTATCCTTCGTTCCGGACCCGCGCCCCGCCCATTTCAGCAGAAAAGGCGTGCTCCGCCATTGTGAGCGAGAGGGTGCTCCCTCCCTTCCGAAAAGGCCGTTCCGCCGTTTCCGTGGGGCGGGATACCCCGCTCTCTCCCGGGGAGCGGCATACTCTGCATCATGGCGGCGGCGTGCTTCGCCCTTGCTGCGGGGGCTGCACCGGCTGGCCTTGCGACTCAGCTCTCACTGCCTTCGCCCTCCCCGCGGCGGCGGATGGCGCCGGTGCCCCCCTCAACCACGCCTTTGTGGCCCAGCACGCTGCCGAAGGTGGCGACAATGCAGCGCAGGTCGGTGACGAAGCTTATGCTGCGCACATACTCCCCGTCCAGCGCCGCCTTTTTGGGTATCTCCAGCTCGTCCCGGCCGCTTATCTGGGCGAGGCCGGTGAGCCCGGGGCGCACGCTGTTGGCCCCGTACAGCTCCCGCTGCTCTATCAGGTCAAACTGGTTCCAGAGCGCAGGGCGCGGGCCCACAATGGCCATCTGCCCCGCCAGTATGTTGAAAAGCTGCGGCAGCTCGTCCAGGGAGGTGCGCCGCAGCACCCGCCCCACCCGGCTTATATACTGCTCCGGGTCCTGCAGCAGGTGGGTGGGCACGTCGTGGGGAGCGTCGGTGAGCATGGTGCGGAATTTCAGCATGGTAAAGTTGCGGCAGTTGCGGCCCACCCGCTTCTGCCGGAAGAACACCGGCCCGGGCGAGTCCAGCTTTACTGCCAGCGCCAGCGCCAGCAGCAGCGGCGAGAGCAGCACCGTGGCCGCAAGGCAAAGGCAGAAATCCAGCCCCCTTTTTATATATCTCTCGTACATCCCCCGCTCCTCGGTTGCTCTTTATTTTTCCGGCGCCGGCAGAACTATCTCCTGCACCCCAAGCCTCGGGCGGGCGGCCGGAGCCTCCGCCGGATAGCCCACAGCCAGAGCGGATATCATCTGCATATCCGGGTACCCAAAGCTGGCGGCTATGAACTTCTCGGTAAAGCGGGTCTGGCGTATCCAGAGCGCACCAAGGCCGAGGTCGGTGGCGGTGAGGCAGATGTGCTCGATGGCCGCGCCCACCGACACGGTGTCGCTAACAATATCGTCCTCGCTGCAGGGGATGCGGAACACCAGTATCAGCACCGGCGCCTCGTCCATTACCCGGGCGGTGGAGACGTTGGAGCTCATGCCCGCCTGCTGCTGGGAGTTGAGCAGGTCGTAGTAGCTGCGCATTATGGCGGTGACCTCCGCCTTCTGCTCCCCCGTCAGCACCATAAACCTCCAGGGCTGGCGGTTGTGGCCGCTCTGGCAGAGCCGGGCGCTCTCAATAAGCGCCTCTATCTTCTCCGGCTCCACCGGCTGCGGGAAGTACTTCCTTATGCTGCGCCGGGCGGCTATGGCCTCTCTCAGTTGCATTGTTCGCGCTCCTTCACGTTTTATTTACCTATATAATAAAGCATTTTTACCTCCAAGGCAATTATGCCCAAAAAAACCTCCCGGCAGCACCCGCTTTTCTCCCAAACCTCCATCGCAAACCCGCAAAAAATATGTTATAATGATTTATATCAATATGGAGTTTTTAAACATTATTCCAGAGGGCTTTTTTGCGAAGGGAGGCGCCCTATGTATTCGGCGGGAGATTTGGTGGTATATGGCAGCACCGGCGTGTGCCGGGTGGAGGGGGTGGGCTCGCCCGCCCTGCCGGGAGCGGATGGCGGGCTTTACTACAAGCTCACCCCGGTCCTGCGCGGCGGGGTGATCTACACCCCGGTGGACACCCGTGTGCAGATGCGCCCCGTGGTGAGCCTGCTGGAGGCCCAGCGGGTGCTGGACCAGCTGCCCCAGCTTGTCCCCCAGCCGCTGGAGGAAATGAGCGCCCACCAGCTTTCGGAGTTCTACAGCAGCGCCATCGCGGCCCACCGCCTGCCGGAGCTCGCCCGCCTCGCCATCTCCATCCACCGCCGCCGCTGCACCCCCGAGCGCCAGCGCTGCCGCTACGGCCGGGTGGACGTGAAGTACATGAAGCTCGCCGAAGAGCTGCTGTTTGGGGAGCTCTCTGCAGCGCTGGGTGCCACCTATGATGAGGTCCGGGACCGGTTTATCGCCGGGGCCAAAGGGCTGGTATCGGGATTGTAACCAAAATGTCATAGCTTCCGCCATTTTTTGGGGACGTAGAGCCGTTTTTTCGCCCATTTTGCCCAGTTTGCGGCAGAATTGGCGGTTTTCTGCGCAAAAAAGAGGCTGAAGAGCTGAATTTTTAACCAGTTTTTGTGTGACAGAATTTTTAAAAATT
>CALXAK010000080.1 GCA_944386255.1 uncultured Clostridia bacterium | reverse complement strand
GTGGTGTCGGTGACGCTGGACTTCGGCGGCAGGACCATGTACCAGATGGTGATGGAGCAGCTGGGTCTTGAGACGCTGCCGGTGCTGGACCAGCTGGCGGAGCAGGTGCGGGAGTTTAAGGAACAGGTGTCGGACCAGCCCCAGGACCTTTCCGGGCAGCAGACCGACGGCGAAGGACAACAGAACACCCCCGGCGGCGGGCTGTCGGCGGGGGAGACACACGAGATAATCTTTGCCTGCGATGGCCAGCGCATACCGGTGAGCACCGACGGGACCAAGACAACCGGGGAGCTGCTGGCGGCCGCAGGCATTGTGCTTAACGAGCTGGACAGGCTCACGGTGGCAGAGGACCGGGTGCCGGACCCCATGTCCACCGTCCAGGTGCTGCGGGTGACCCAGCGGGAGGTGGTGCTGGAGGAGGAGCTGCCCTTCGAGGTGGAGGTGGAGTACTCCCCCCTCATCTCCGAGGGGGAGCAGCGCACCGTCCGGGAGGGGGAGAGCGGCCTTGCCAGCGTGACCGACCTCGAGACCCGGGAGAACGGGCGGCTGGTTGCGACCCAGCAGGTGAGCTCCCAGGTGCTGCAGCAGCCGGTGAGCGAGCTGCGCATAGAGGGGGACCCGGACGCCGCCGCCAGCACGGTGGACTTCCTCTCGGACGTGGAGCTGGTGGACGGGGTGCCAAAGAGCTACCAGTGGGTTCTGGAGGACGCCACCTGCACCGCCTACAACTTTGACGAGGGGTGCTACGGGGCCAGCGGCATGTACCTTGTGCAGGGCTTTGTGGCCACCGACCCGGAGGTTATACCCTACGGGACGCTGATGTATATAGCCGACCCGGAGGGGTTTACCTACGGCTGGGCGGTGGCAGCCGACACCGGCACCGCCATTGCCCAGGGGATAATCGACATCGACTGCTTCTTTGACAGCTACGATGAGAGCTGCTACTTTGGCAGGAAGTACCTGGACGTATATGTGGTAAAGCAGCTGACCCAGCAGGAGCTGGAGCAGTTCATGGCCCATGAGGGCATGTTCCGGCAGAGGGTGCCGGAGTAATAAAATTTTGGAGGGCAAGAAAATGGCAGTTTACATCATTGCCGAGGCCGGGGTAAACCACAACGGCAGCTTCGAGCTGGCAAAGAGGATGGTGGAGGTGGCGGCGAAGGCCGGGGCGGACGCGGTGAAGTTCCAGACCTTCATACCCGAGAAGGTGATGAGCCGCTACGCCGAGAAGGCGGACTACCAGAAGACCAACACCGGCAACGACGAGAGCCAGCTGGACATGGTCCGCAAGCTGTTTCTCCCCTACGAGGACTTTTTAAAGCTCCGGGAGCACTGCCAAAGCCTCGGGATAACCTTCCTGTCCACCCCCTTCGACCTCGAGAGTCTCGAATTCCTCGGCAGCATGAAGCTGCCCTACATAAAGATCCCCTCCGGGGAGATAACCAACCTGCCGCTGCTCATCGCCGCGGGCAGGCAGAAGACCCCGGTGATACTCTCCACCGGCATGTGCGACATGGAGGACGTGCGCTACGGCCGGCAGGTGCTGCTGGACAACGGCTGCCCCGAGGTGACGCTGCTGCACTGCAACACCCAGTACCCCACCCCCTTTGAGGACGCGAACCTGCTGGCAATGCTGGCGCTCAAAAAGGAGTTTGGCGGCCGGGTGGGCTACTCCGACCACACCCTGGGCATAGAGGCGCCCATCGCGGCGGCGGCGCTGGGTGCGGAGGTTATCGAAAAGCACTTTACCCTGGACAAGGCCATGGAGGGCCCGGACCATGTGGCCAGCCTGGACCCGGGGGAGCTGGAGGCAATGGTGCGGGCGGTGCGCAACATAGAGAAGGCGCTGGGCAGCGGCCGCAAGGAGCGCTCCCGGAGCGAGACCCCCACCATGCCCATCGCCCGAAAGAGCATTGTGGCGGCGCGGGACATAAAGGCCGGGGAGACCTTCACCGAGCAGAACATAACCGTAAAGCGGCCAGGCAACGGGGTGTCCCCCAAGCTCTGGTTCCAGGTGCTGGGCACCGCCGCCAAGCGGGACTTTAAAGAGGACGAGCTCATAGAGCTCTAAGGCTTATGAAGAATCACCGAGCGTTTAAACGGGCCGGGGCGCTGCTGCTGGCGCTGCTGCTGCTGGCGCTGGCCCCGGCGGTTTACGAGGCTGGGCGCTGGCTAACCCGGGACCCCGCCGACACCGAGAGCCTGGAGCTGTCCGCGGACAGCCTGGCCCTCAAGGACTTTCGGCTGCAGCCGGGCGGCAGCTACTACGCCCTCGCCAACAACTCCTGCTTTGTGGTGATGCTGCGGGAGCCCCGGGACATAGGCCGGGTGGAGATGCGGCTGAGCCTCAGCGAGACCGAGCCCACCGAAAAGGTGGTCTACTACACCGGGACCAAGGACGGGGTGCAGGGGGAGTTTGTGGCCGCCCTCACAAAGGACGGGGAGGTCTACAGCGCCAACCTGGAGGCCCGGGACGTCACCACCCTTCGCATCTTCCCCACCGAGCAGGCCGGAAGCACCGTGGCGGTCGAGGGGCTCACCCTCACCCCGCCCTCCGGGCCGGGCTACCGCTACGGCAGCGCCATAGCCTTCGGGCTGCTGCTGCCGGCAGCGCTGGTGTTGGCGGAGCAGCTGCTGGCCCTCCTGCGGGGGCGGCGCAGCAGCTTTGCCCTGGGGTTCAGGGTGTGGCTCTACCTCAGCGCTGTGACGGCTGCGGCTGCGCTGGCAGCGGGCAGCCTCTTCTCGGCGGCGGCCGGCATGGGCCAGGCGCTGGTGGCGGGGGCGGTGGCGCTGGAGACGGCGGTGCTGGCCTTCTGCTGGGCGGTGGTCTTCAAGGTCAAGAGGCTGCATGTAAAGGTGGCGCTGCTGGTGCTGGCGGCGGGCCTCGCCTTCTCGGTGCTGAACCTGCCGTTGCAGACCCCCGACGAGACCGCCCACTTTTTGAGGGCCTACGCCATAAGCGAGGGCAACTTCACCTTCGACTACAACCAGGACTACC
>CALXAK010000079.1 GCA_944386255.1 uncultured Clostridia bacterium | reverse complement strand
CCTTTGAACTGGGGACGCTGTTCGGCAGCTCCGGAGCGGCCCTCGGGGTACCGGCGCTGACGGTGGGGCTGGTTTACTTTGCGGTGCGCATCCTTGGCAAGTATGCCGGAGCCTTTGCGGGCTGCCTCGCCGCCGGGAGCGGCCACAGGGTCAGGGAGCTGCTGGGTCTCGCGCTGATACCCCAGGCGGGGGTGGCAATAGGCCTTGCTGCGCTGGGGGCTAGGACCCTCGGCGGCGGCGCCGGCGAGGCGCTGGAGACAATAATCCTCGCCTCCAGCGTGCTATACGAGCTGGTGGGGCCCGGCTGCGCGAAGCTCGCCCTCTACCTCTCCAGCTCCATACCCGGGCCGGAGGAGGCCGGGGACGCGCCCGTCGAAGAGCCTGCCGCCCGGCTCCCGGAGGAGCTAGAGCAGCGGGTGCGGAGCATACAGTCGGCGCTGCCGGAGCGCAACCCGGTCTCCCCGGAGGAGGAGGCGTTTCTGGAGGCGGCGGAGGAGCAGCTGGCAGCCCGGGGGGCCGGGCGCAGGAACCTCAGTATGAGAAGGGGGTACTTTTGATGAAAAACGATGTTATTGCCGCGGCGCTGGGCGGCTGGTCCGCCGGTATAAACCCGGCTTCCATACTGCTGCGGGTGCTGCTGTCGGTGGGGATGGCGGCGGCGGTGGGCTGCGAGCGCTCCAGCAAGCGGCACTCGGCGGGTCTGCGGACCTTTATGCTGGTGTCGCTGGCCTCCACGGTGGCCATGATAGTGGACCTCTCGCTGATGGACGGGACGGGGGTTGGGGTCCCCGCCATATCCGCGGCCACGGTGATTGCCGCCGCCATGGTGAGCGGCAACTCGGTGCTCTTCAGCTCCAGGGGGCAGATCAAGGGGCTCCCCACCTCCGCGGGGCTCTGGGCCAGCGAGCTGCTGGGTCTCGCGGCGGGGGTCGGGTTGTACACCGCCGCACTGGTGAGCTTTCTGTCGCTGATGGGGTGCATCTCGCTGCTGCCGCTGGCGGAGCGGTACCTCAAGGACCGCTCCAACCACTTTGAGATACACCTGGAGCTCAAGAGCCGCTCGGACCTGCAGGACTTTGTGGCGACGGTGCGAAGGCTGGGGCTGAGGATTGACGACATTGAGTCCAACCCGGCCTACCTCAACTCCGGGCTCAGCGTCTACACCCTGCTGCTCACCATTACCGACCCGCAGCTGAAGCGCCGCCACAAGGAGGTCATATCCGCCCTCGGCTCCCTCGGCTATGTGAGCTACATCGAGGAGACGGCGTAGGAGAGGGTCGGAGCACCGCTTCCTCTGTCGCAGGATGGGAGAACCCGTCCGGCAGGCAAAACAGCCTTCCGGACGGGTTTCGACTGCGGCGGCGAAGGCCCGGCAGCCATCGTCCCTGTTTTTAAAGCTGGCAGCAGCGGGGGTTTAAGAGCAGCTGCGGCAGAAAGACCAAATCACAACTCAGAAGTTCCAACCAATATTCCCTCTCGGGACATTCTTTCAGTGCAATTTTAAATTTGGCAATGAAATCAGACCGGCCATGGCCATAGAAAGCCCCCCCCGGATTTAGACATGGACAGAAGAGGACCGTTCATGTTTGCACCCCGTCCCTCACCTATTCCCTATTACTTCTTACTTTTTTTCCAAAAATCCCGGAAACAGGGCGAGAAAAGGAAGAGGGGATAGTGAAGAAGTAATAAGTAAAAAATCCCGAACGCTGTCGCATTCGGGATTTTTGCAAAGGACGGTCAAAATCGATACCCGCCCCGTCCATGGCCTGCGGGGCCCCGCGGAAGTTTGCGCCAGCAAAGTTTCGTGGGGAAAGGAGGAATGACGGAGCGGCGTGAGAAAAGCCCGGCTTTGGCCGGGCTTTTTGAATGGAGCGCAGTCCATTCCGACGTGGTGCCGCCAGCCGGACTTGAACCGGCAATCCCGAGGGAGGCAGATTTTAAGTCTGCTGCGTTTGCCTGTTTCGCCATGGCGGCACGAAAAAAGCATACACCAAAAAAAGCCGCCTTGTCAATCCGGCCCGGGGCGGCTATGATATTATAAGACACAGTGCAGAAGGAGGCTGGCCCGATGGCCACTGCAGAGAAACAAAGATCCGCCGGCAACCCCGGCTGCGACTACTGCTCAAACCTCGTCTACGACCAGGAGCTGGATGAATACTACTGCGACGCAGTACTGGACGAGGACGATGTGGAAAAGCTGTTCGGCGGCCGCAGCGAGGGCTGCCCCTACTTCCGCTCGGAGGACGACTACAAGCTGGCCCTCCGCCAGTAGCTCCCGGCAAAAAGCGCCCCCAGATAGTAGCTACTCATAAAACAGTATCAGCAACCAACTGAAACAGGGTAGCTGCCATACAGATTGCAACGAAAAGCGGGGAAGAGGTCAAAGACTTCTTGCCCGCTTTTCCTGTTTTTGCTATTCATCGTGTAAATAAGGCTAACTTACTTAATATTTGTCTGTCTTTTTTGCGTTGCAGGATTTGCAAAGCATTTGGCAGTTATCGGGCGTTGTTTGTCCGCCTTTGCTCCACGGTTTAATATGGTCGCCCTCCATCTCATCATACTCAAAATGTTCACCGCAGACGGGGCATATCCCGTTTTGCCGGCTATATGCTGCCATCTTATCCCGTTTATCAAATGCCCGCAAATTGAGTAGCCTGCCCGCAAACGGGTCTGTATCCCGGCAAAGCAGAAATTCATAGATGCCTTTGGTTTTCTGCACCTCGTCATCTTCATGCAGGCGTTTCACTTCCGCGCCCATTACCGAAGAATTATAAGTGCGGTCATGGTATGTGTTATAGAGATGGCACCAGTCCAGACCTTTCATATCCGAAAAGTATTTTGGAAAAATCTTCTCTACCCAATGAATAACATCTTGGAAATACTGCCACAATTCGTCTGCGTCCGTGTCTGATTTGTGCTGCGCCATATATTCTGTGATTTCTTTGATTCCCTGATACTCACAT
>CALXAK010000078.1 GCA_944386255.1 uncultured Clostridia bacterium | reverse complement strand
CTCTGCCGGGAGCTTGCCTCGGCGGTGGAGGAGCTGCGCAACGCCGGCATGGGCCCCGATGCGCTGAGGGACGCCGCCGCCCGGGCCGCGAGCCCCATGAGCGCCCGCAAGTACCTGGACCTCGCCGCCATATCCGAAAACTTCTCCGCCCGGGCGGGGGAGGGCTGGCTGGACGGGGCCACCAGCCTCTCCGAGGCCGCGAAAAAGCTGCGCCGCAGCGCCATTGCAAAGGGCCGGACGGTGTTCTTCGACGAGTTCTCCGGCTTCACCGAGCCCCAGTACCAGCTCATACGGGAGCTGCTGCTGGAGAGCGAGGGCTGCGTCTTTCTGCTGCTGGGGGACGGCGGCGGGGCCGGGGCGTTCAGCGCGGTGGAGGGTACCCGCCGGCGGCTCCGGGAGCTGTCGATGGAGCTGGGCCTCGGGGAGCCGCAGCTGCGGGAGCTGACGGGGGGCGAGCGCCTGCCCGGCATCGCCTTTGCCGAGAGCTGGTTCTGCGGCCGGCGCTCGGCGCCGCCCGCCGGGGAGGGGGTCTTCTACTTTGAAGGGGAGGACCGCTACCGGGAGGCGGAGCTCGCCGCGGCGGAGATAAGCTACCTGCTGCAGGAGGAGGGCTGGCGCTGCCGGGACTTCACCGTGGCGGTGCGGGACCTCGAAAAATACCGGGACCCCATAACCAGGACCTTCCGCAGGTTCGGCATACCGGTGTTCTTCGACTCCCCCCGCTCCCTCTCCTCCAGCGCCCTCTCGAGGTTCGCCCGGGCGGCGGTGTCGCTGCTGGGCTCGGGGGAGATACAGGAGCTTATGGCCCTGGCCGCCAGCCCCTTTTCGCCCCTTGGGGAACAGGAGAGGGAGCTGCTGGACAACTACTGCTACCTATGGAACCTGAGGGCCGGGGACCTGCGCCGGCCCTTCACCAAAAACCCCCGCGGCCTCGCCCCCGGGGACGATGAGAGCCGCCGGGAGCTTGAGCAGCTGGAGGGCATAAGGCGGCGGCTGATGGAGCCGCTGGAGCGGTTCTTCTCCTGCTGCCGCGGGGCCGCCGCCCGGCAGGTGCTGGTGCAGCTCTACCGCCTGCTGGAGAGCTACGGCGCCATAGAGCGCATGCGCGCCTGCCCCGAGGAGGAGCTGCGGGAGTGCTCGGCGGTGTTCTCCGCCCTGGACTCGCTCTACGGCATACTCGGGGAGGACCGGCTCTCCCCGGAGGAGCTCTGCTCCCTCATCTCGATAGAGTGCTCCTTTGAGACGCTGGGGGACATACCCCGCAGCCTCGAGGAGGTGACCGTGTCGGAGGTGCAGCGCATGCGCCCCGACAAGCCCCGGGCGCTGTTCTGCATGGGTCTTGTGTCGGGGGAGTTCCCGAGGACCCGGTTTGACCCGTCGCTGCTCTCCTTCCGGGAGCGGGACGAGCTCAACAGCCTTGGGGGCAGGCTCTCCATGAGCTTTGACTCCGCCACCGACATGGAGCGGCTCTACCTCTACAGGGCGGTGAGCGCCCCGTCCCAGCGGCTCTACCTCAGCCGCCCCCTGCATGACCTCTCCGGCGGGGAGACCCCCCTCTCGGCGGAGGTGGAGAGCTTTGTGGCCGCCGCCCGGCCGGGGGAGCTCTGCTGCCTCAAGCGCCGCTACCCCACCGTGGTGAACCGGGCCACCGCCCTCTTTGCCGCGGGGGAGGAGCTGGCGGCGGGGGGGAGTGAGCTGTTCGGCGCCCTCCTTGCCGGGGGGCTGTCGCCGGAGGCGCAGAGGATGAGCGCCGCCGCCCGGGAACCGAGCTTTGCCATAGAGAACAGGGCCCTGGCGGCAAGGCTCACAGGGGACCGGCTCACCCTCTCCCCAACCAGGATAGAGAGCTACCAGCAGTGCCCCTTTCAGCACTTTTTGCGCTACACCCTCGGGGTAAAGCCCCGGCAGCAGGCCGGCATGGACCCGCTGGCCGCCGGGAGCTTTGTCCACGGGCTGCTGGAGATCGCCATGAAGCAGGTGGGCGGGGAGCTGCTGAACCTGCCCGCCGAAGAGATGGAGCAGCTCGCCGGCAGGGCGGCGGCGGAGTATGTGCAGAGGAGCCTTGACCCGGAGGAAGCCTCCTCCGGCCGCACCGGAGCCATAGCCGCCGGCCTCTCAAAGCAGGGCGCCCGGCTGCTGCGGCGCCTGCGGGAGGAGCGGGAGCAGAGCGCCTTTAAGCCCGAGGAGTTCGAGCTGCGCATAGGCGGGGAGGACTGCCCGCCCCGGGTGCTCCGCACCCCGGAGGGCCTGCGGGTGCAGGTGGAGGGCACGGTGGACCGGGCGGACCTCTTTGAGAGCGAGGGCACCCGGTACCTCCGGGTGGTGGACTACAAGACCGGCAACAAGAAGTTTGACCTGAGGGAGGTGCGCTCCGGGCTCAACCTGCAGATGCTCATCTACCTCTTTTCCCTCTGCGAAAACGGCCCCGGCAGGCTCCGGGGCAGCGTCCCGGCGGGGGTGCTCTACATGCCCGCCGACCCCGCGCCCCCCGTCGAGGGTAAGGACGGCTCGGGTGAGAGCGTCTACCGCATGGACGGCCTGGTGCTCCGGGAGGAGAAGGTGGCAAGGGCCATGGAGAAGGACCTGGGCGGCAGGTTCATCCCCTACAAGCTCTCCCCCTCGGGGGAGATAGCGAAGGGCAGCAAGACCGCCAGCTACGGCGAGATGGCCGCCCTTCGGGACCGGGTGGACGGCCTTGTGCTCGGCATGGCCCGGGAGATAGCCTCCGGCAGCGCCGAGGCCCTGCCGGTGCGCACCGGAAGCGGCCTCGCCTGCGAGCGCTGCGACTACCGCAGCGTCTGCCGCAGCGACAGGATCAAGAGAGAGCGGCCGCTGGAGGCCGCGGAAGAGGAGGAAGGCAGATGAGGCTGACCGATGCCCAGAGACGGGCGGTGGAGTTCAGAGGCGGCTCGCTGCTGGTGGGGGCCGCCGCCGGCTCCGGCAAGACCACCGTGCTGGCGGCGCGGGTGCTGAGCCTGCTCACCGACCGCGTTTCCCCGGTGCGCGGGGACCGGCTCGCCGCCGTCACCTTCACCAACGCCGCCGCCGAGGAGCTTCGGGCGAGGATAGAGCTGGGTCTCGAGCAGTACCTGCAGCAGAACCCCGGCGACCGGACGGCGCTCCGGCAGCAGAACCTTGTGAGGCGGGCCGCCATCGGCACCATCCACTCCTTCTGCGCCGAGGTTGCAAGGGAGTTCAGTCACCTGCTGGACATACCGCCGGATTTTATGATTGCGGACGAGTTTTCCAGCGCCGAGCTCTCCTTCGCCGCCATGGAGCAGGCCACAGGCTCCCTCTACAGCCGGCCGGAGAGCGGCTTTGCCTCTCTGGTGGAGCTCTACGGCCGCTCCCGGAGCGACGGGGAGGCCGCGGGGCTGATGCTGCAGCTGGCGGACTTTTTTGAGAACCTGGTGGACCCGGACGCCTGGGTGCAGCGGGTGCTCTCGGGGGAGTTTTCCGGCGAAAGGGCGGTTTCCGAGCTCTGCGCCGGGGCCGCCGGCAGGGCCGCCGGGCTGCTGCGGGCGGCGGCGGAGGAGTGCGCCGGGGACCCGGTGCTGGAGAGCGCCTATCTCCCCGCCATAGAGAGCGACCTTGTCCAGGCGGAGCAGCTCTCCCGGGCCGCCCGGGAGGGGGACGCGGCCGGGATGCGACAGCTGGCGCTGGGGCTTGATTTTCGCCGCCTTGGCTCCGCCGGCAGGGCGTCGCCCGAGCCCCGGGAGGCGGCAAGGCTGCTGCGGGACGCCGCAAAAAAGCAGCTCTCGGAGCTGCGGGATTTTTTGAGGTTTCTGACCCCCCAGGACCTTGAGAGCGACCGGCAGGAGAGCGGGAGGATATTCCGCGCCGCCCTCGAGGCCTACCGGGAGTACTCCGACGCCCTCTCAAAGCTCAAGGCCCGTGGCAAGCTGCTGAGCTTCTCCGACCTTGAGCGCTGCGCCCTGCGGGTGCTGCGGGACCCCAAGGCCGGGGAGGAGCTCCGGCAGCGGTTCGACCAGGTGCTGGTGGACGAGTTCCAGGACGTAAACCCGGTGCAGAGCGAGATATTCCGGCTGCTCACCGAGGGCCGGGGCAACCTCTTTGCGGTGGGGGACGTGAAGCAGAGCATCTACCAGTTCCGCCGCGCCGACCCCTCCATCTTCACCGGTCTCAGGCGTCGGGCGCAGGAGGGCGGGGAGCTGGCCTTCCTCTCCCTCGAGCAGAACTTCCGCTCCAGCGTGGCCGCCATAGACGGGGTGAACGCGGTGTTCTACCGGCTGATGACTCCGGAGCTCGGCGGGGTGGACTACACCGCCGAGGCGCTGCAGCCCGGGGAGGGCGCGGCGGCGGGGGAGGCCCCCGGCGTGGAGCTGCGGGTGGTGCTGGGCTCCGGGGTGGAGCAGCAGGCGGCCGCGGCGGCGGACTACATAAGGCGCATGCTGGAGCAGGGCGCCCCGGTGGAGGACCGCTCCGGGGCAAGGCCCTGCCGCCCGGAGGACTTCTGCATAATGTTCCGCAGCTCCGGTAACCGGCAGGCCTTTGAAAACGCCCTGCTGCAGGCGGGGCTCAGGGTCTCCTCCGGCGGGGAGGGGGGCTTTTTTGAGAGCTCGGAGGTGGCGGTCATGCTGAACCTTTTGAAGCTCGTGCTCAACGGCACCCTGGACCTCGAGGCCGCCTCGGTCATGCTCTCGCCCCTCTTCGGCTTCACCCCCGACCAGCTGGCGGAGCTGCGGGAGAAGGACCGGCGCACACCGCTGCTGGCCCTTGCCGCCGGGAGCTCCCGGCCGGAGCTCCGGGAGTTCGCCGGGAGGATAGGGCGCTACCGGGCCGCGAGCTCAAGGCTCTCGGTGCCGGAGCTGCTGCAGCTCATATACGAGGACAGCTCCGCCGAGCTGCTGCTCACCGCCGGGCCAGAGATGCAGGCCCGCCAGCGCAACCTGCGGCTGCTGCTGCAGAGCGCCGGGGAGCGGGCCGCCGCCGGGGACGACCTTCGGCAGTTCCTGCGGCTCTGCCAGCGGGCGGCGGAGCGTGGCAGGGGCATGGCCGGCCGCCAGAGCCACCCCGCCGGAGCGGTGGCCCTCACCACCGTCCACAGCGCCAAGGGGCTGGAGTGGCCGTTTGTGCTGTTCTGCGAAACCAACCGGCTCTTCAACCGGGGGGATGACTCCTCCCGCCCGGTGGTGCTGGAGGAGCAGGGGGGCTTTGGGGCCAGGCTGCGGCGCACCGGCAGCAGCGGCCTGCCGGTGGTGCACAGGACCGCCGAGTACCAGAGCATCCTGGGTCTTATCCGGGAGCGCAGCCGCAGCGAGGAGATGCGGGTGCTGTATGTGGCGCTCACCAGAGCAAAGCAGCGGGCGGTGGCCTTCTGCTCGGTTAAGGGGGAGAAGGAGCTGGAGAAGCGAATGGCACTCTGGCAGGCCATGGCGGACCACCCGGAGCTCGCCGCCGGAGCCTCCTGCTTTGCCGACTGGATAGGCGCGGGCTGCTGCACCCCCATGGGCCGGCTGCACTGCACCATAACCCAGCTGCAGCCTCCCGGAGAGCCCCCCGCCCCCAGGGAGGCGCCCCTGCCCCGGCCGGAGCCGGAGCTTGCGGCGGAGCTGCGGCGCAGGGCGGAGTTCCAGAGCCCGCTGGCGGACCTCAGCACGGTGCCGGCCAAGGCCTCGGTCACCAGCCTTGTCAAGGGCTCGGGGGGCCAGCTCATGCTGCCCTCCTTCTCCCGGGGCGGCAGGCTCGCGGGGGCCCAGAGGGGCACCGCGGTGCACCTCTTCATGGAGTGCGCCGACTACGCCGCCGCCGCCCGGGACCCGGAGGGGGAGCTGCGGCGGCTGCTGGAGGAGGGCTACCTGGACGAGGCCACCGCCGGAGCGGTGGATATTGAGAAGCTCCGCGCCTTCTTCTCCAGTTCTCTCGCCCGGCGGATGCTGGAGCACCCGGTGCTGAGGGAGTACGAGTTCATACTGCCGGTGGACCCGCAGCTGCTGGGCGCCCCCGGCCACCCGGAGGAGCGGGTGCTGGTGCAGGGCATAGCCGACTGCGTGATTCTCGAGAGCGATGGGGCGGTGATTGTGGACTACAAAACCGACCTTGTGAAGACCCCCCGGCAGCTGGCGGAGCGCTACCGTCCCCAGCTGCAGCTCTACCGGCAGGCGGTGGAGCCGAGGCTGGGCCTCCCGGTAAAGCAGCTGCTCATCTGGTCCTTCTGCCTCGGGGAGGAGATAGAGCTGTAGCGAAGGGCCGCCCCGCCGGGGCGGCCCGGTTTCCCTGCCCCGCGCCGGGTGAGGGGCTGCCTCCCTCCCCCCAAAAACCCAAGCCGGGCCGGAGCGCCCTTTCGCGCCTGCCGGGCAGAACCGCCGCACCCTTTCGCATCCATCGGACAGAACCTCTATACTTTTTCGCGCCCGAGGCGGCCTTGTTTCCGCGCCACTTCGCCCGCGGAGCGGTCCACCGGCTACGGGCCTTTATAAAATCTTCCCCTTGCCCTGCGGAGGGGACGGGTGCTGCCCCCGACGAGCGGGCGGCCGGAGCGCCTTTTCGCGCCTGCCGGGCAGAACCGCCGCGCTCTTTTGCCAGCCGGGGCCGATTTCGTCCGAGGCTACTATTAAAGCCCTTCTTTGTTCTGTGGGAGGTGGGTGCTGCTTTCAAACATCAGGCGGCCACCGCGCTCTTTCGCGCCCACCGGGCGTGACCCCACGCCCCCTTGCCCGCCGGGAGGCGGCCCACGGCCCTCTCGCTCAAGGAGTTTTCCAGGCCCGCGCAGCCCGCCGGCTCCAAAACCCCCGCCCGGCCCATCGCCTGGCGGCGTTAGGAAAAATGCGCGCAGAAAAGCGGCGGACAGGCCCTGTCCGCCGCTTTCAGGTTCTCTGGTATGTGGTTTTACTGCTTCGCCGCGCCCTGCTGGTCCTCCGAGAGGGCCTTTATGGAGGTGGCGAGTCCGGCGAGGGACTGGATCTCGCTGGGGATGATTATCTTGGTGGCGTTGCCGTCGGCCGCCTTGGCAAAGGCCTCGATGCCCTTGAGCCGCAGCACGCTGTCGCTGGCGTTGGCCTCGTTGAGCATGCGGATGGAGTCGGCAAGGGCGGTCTGAACCATGCGGATGGCCTCCGCCTCGCCCTCGGCCTCGCGTATCTTCTGCTCCCGGACCGCGTCCGCCCGCAGTATGGCAGCCTGCTTCTCCGCCTCGGCCACCAGGATCTGGCTCTCCTTCTGGCCCTCAGCCTCCAGGATCTGGCTGCGCTTTACGCCCTCGGCCCGCAGTATGCTCTCCCGGCGCTCCCGCTCCGCCTTCATCTGCTTCTCCATGGCGTTCTGGATCTCCTCGGGAGGGATTATGTTCTTGAGCTCCACCCGGTTGACCTTGATGCCCCACTTGTCGGTGGCGGTGTCGAGGGTGGTGGTTATCTTGCTGTTGATGATGTCCCTGGAGGTGAGGGTGTGGTCCAGGTCCATGCCGCCGATGATGTTGCGAAGGGTGGTGGCGGAGAGGTTCTCGATGGCGGACAGCGGCCGCTCCACACCGTAGGTGAAGAGCTTTGCGTCGGTTATCTGGAAGAACACCACCGTGTCGATCTGCATGGTGACGTTGTCCCGGGTTATCACCGGCTGGGGTTTAAAGTCCACCACCTGTTCCTTCAGCGACACCTTTTTGGCCACCCTGTCGATGAGCGGCATCTTGACATGCAGCCCGGTCTGCCAGGTGCCCTTGTAGGTGCCGAGGCGCTCCACCACGAAAACCGTGGCCTGGGGTACCACACGGATGTTTATGCTCAGCACCAGTATTGCAACCAGCACCAGCAGTATCACGGGGATTAGGGCGATGAGTTCAGGCATATTCGTTTCTCCTTGATGTTTAAGTTTATATCTTTTCCAGCACCAGCTTGACCCCCTCAATGGAGGTCACCCTGGCCCTGTCGCCGGGGGAGATGGGGTCGCGGCATACCGCCGACCAGTTCTGCCCGTCCACCGAGGCCCGGCCCACCTCTCCGGGCAGCGCCCCGGCGGTGACGGTGGCCACAAGGCCTATCACCCGGTCGGCGTTGGTGGGGACGATTTTGGGCTCCAGCTTGCGGCGCACCACCGGGCGCAGCAGCACCAGCGCCGCCACCGACACCGCCAGGAACACCGCTATCTGCGCCGGGAGCCCGGCGCCCAGCATGGCGGCGCCAAAGGCGGCGAGCGAACCCGCCACAAACCATATGGACACAAGCTCCGCGGTGCTCGCCTCTATGATTATAAAGGCCACCACCGCCGCCAGCCATATCCAGCTCATAAGGTCTATCTGGGGCATAAAAGCACCTCGCTTTCCTCTATACTGATATATTTATACCATCTTTTCCCCGGCATTTCAATTTTGCCCTGTTTACATTTTGCCCTCCGGGCGCTTTTTTTTCCCGGCGGATGGTGCTATAATGGTGCAGGCATCCGCTTCTTCCGCCCCATTGGGGCCCGGAGCGGGCTCTATCTTTTGAAAGGAGCATCCCATGGAACAGAAAAAGTTCTACATCACCACCCCCATCTACTATCCCTCCGACCGGCTGCACATCGGCCACTGCTACACCACCGTGGCCGCCGACTCGGTTGCCCGGTACAGGCGAATGCAGGGGTATGATGTGATGTTCCTCACCGGCACCGACGAGCACGGCCAGAAGATAGCCGACAAGGCCGCCGCCGCCGGCAAGACCCCCCAGCAGTATGTGGACGGCATCGTCGCCACCATAAAGGACCTCTGGCGGCTCATGAACATAAGCTACGACCGGTACATACGCACCACCGACGACTACCACCAGCAGTCGGTGCAGCGCATCTTCCGCCGGCTCTACGACCAGGGGGACATATATAAGGGCAAGTACCAGGGCCTCTACTGCAAGCCCTGTGAGAGCTTCTGGACCGAGAGCCAGCTCAAGGACGGCCGCTGTCCCGACTGCGGCCGGGAGGTGGAGAAGGCGGAGGAGGAGGCCTACTTCTTCCGTCTCTCAAAGTACGCCGGCCGCATCCTCAAGCTCTACGAGGACCAGCCCGACTTCCTGCAGCCCAAGAGCCGCCTCAACGAGATGGTGGCCTTCATAAACCAGGGCCTCGAGGACCTCTGCGTCTCCCGCACCTCCTTCAGCTGGGGCGTGCCGGTGGACTTTGACCCGGGCCATGTGGTATACGTCTGGGTGGACGCCCTCACCAACTACATCACCGCCCTTGGCTACGAGAACGACCGCTACCAGGACTTCCAGCACTACTGGCCGGCGGACCTGCACCTCATGGCAAAGGAGATAGTCCGCTTCCACTCCATAATCTGGCCCGCCATACTCATGGCGCTGGACCTGCCGCTGCCCAAAAAGGTGTTCGGCCACGGCTGGCTGCTCATGGAGGGCGGCAAGATGAGCAAGAGCTCCGGCAACGTGGTGGACCCGGTGGTGCTCTGCCAGCGCTACGGGGTGGATGCGGTGCGCTACTACCTCATGCGGGACATCCCCTTCGGCCACGACGCCAACTTCTCAAACGAAGCGATGATAACCCGCATAAACGCCGACCTCGCCAACGACCTCGGCAACCTGCTCTCCCGCACCGTCTCCATGATAGACAGGTACTTCGGCGGCACCCTGCCCCCCGAGCGGGAGCAGCAGCCGCTGGACCAGGAGCTCATCCAGCTCTGCCGGGAGCTGCCCCAGAGGGTGGACGGCTGCATCGACAGCCTCATGCTCCCCAACGCCCTGGCCGAGATTTTCAAGGTGGTCTCTAGGGCCAACAAGTATATAGACGAGACCGCCCCCTGGGTGCTGGGCAAGCAGCCCGAGAGCCGGGCGAGGCTCGCGAGCGTGCTCTACAACCTGGCGGAGACGCTGCGCATCTCAGCCATACTGCTCTCCCCCTTCCTGCCCTCCACCTCCCCGAAGATACTGGACGCCATCGGCGCGCCGCAGAGCGCCCGGGACTACGCCAGCGCCCACAGCTTCGGCCTGCTGCCGGCGGAGGTCACGGTGCAGCGCTGCGACCCCATCTTCCCCCGCATCGACCTCAAGAAGGAGCTGGAGGAGCTGGCCGCCGCCGCAGAGAAGCCGGCGGAGCCGGACAAAAAGCCCCTCGAGCACCAGCCCGAGATAACCTACGACGACTTTATGAAGTCGGAGGTGCGGGTCTGCGAGATACTCTCCTGCGAGCCGGTGAAGGGGGCGGACAAGCTGCTCAAATTCACCATGTTCGACGGCGAGCGGGAGCGCACCATCCTCTCCGGCATAGCCCAGTGGTACCGGCCGGAGCAGCTGGTGGGCAAAAAGGTGGCGGCGGTGCTGAACCTCGCCCCCCGCAAGATAGGAGGGGTGCTCTCGGAGGGCATGATGGTCTCCCGCGACCTGGACGGCGACGCCAGCGGGGTGTTGATCG
>CALXAK010000077.1 GCA_944386255.1 uncultured Clostridia bacterium | reverse complement strand
CTGAGGCCCCCCTGCAGGTAGGCGGTGTAGGGCTCCCGCACGGGGGCGTCGCAGGAGAACACTAAAGAGAAGCCAGAGGTAAAGACCCCGACGGCCATTATCACCTGGCTGTCGTAGCCCGGCATCTCCCAGGGCTCCGGCAGGGCGAAGGAGTCCACCGGGCTGTAGGCCTGTATGGCCTGCACAAAGGCTATCAGCTTCTCCCGGTCGCCAAAATCTATGGCGGTGGTGATGTCGCAGCGGGGCTGCTGCGGCGCAGGACTCACCCTGTAGCCCAGCTTCTCCATGAGGCAGGAGGCGTACACCCCCGTTTTGAGGGCGCTGGCCGTGGTCTGGGGGGCCAGGAACAGCCCGAGGTAGAAGCTGCGGTAGCCCGCCGGCCAGCAGCCTATCTCCCGGCCGGTGCCGGGGGCGGTGAGCCGGTGGGCGCAGCGCTCCACCGCCCAGGACGCCCCCGCTATGTACCCCCCGGTCTCGGCGATGCCGCCGCCGGGGTTTTTTATGAGAGAGCCCACAATGAGGTCCGCCCCGTAGGCGCAGGGCTCCTCCGGTTCGCAGAACTCCCCGTAGCAGTTGTCCACCATTATGGCGGCGGAGGGGTTGGCCTCCCGGGCGGCCCTTATGACCGGCTCCATCTCGGCCCTGCCAAAGGCCCTGCGGGAGCTGTCATAGCCCCGGGAGCGCTGGATGTATATAACCGACGCCTCCGGCGCGCGGCGGCGCAGCTGCTCAAGGTTGCAGCTCCCATCCGGCAGCAGGGGTATGGTCTCGTACCTCACCCCGTACTCCTTTAGAGAACCAAAGCCGTCGCCGCCGCTCACCACCGGCTGCAGGGTGTCGTAGGGAGCTCCGGTGGCAGAGAGCAGCAGGTCCCCTTTGCGGAGCATCCCGAAGAGCGCCACGGTGAGGGCGTGGGTGCCGCTCATGAACTGGGGACGGCAGATGGCGTCCTGTGCCCCCACCGCCGAGGCGAAAACCCGGTCCAGCCGGTCCCGGGCGGCGTCGCCGTAGCCGTAGCCGGTGCTGCCGCCCATCTCGGCGGCGGAGACCCGGTTCTCTATAAACGCCCGCAGCACCTTTTGGGTGGTGGAGTCCAGCACCCGGTCTATGCGCTCAAAGCTCTCCTGGCAGCTCTCCAGCACCTGCTGGTCCAGTTCCCGCAGGCTCTCGTTTATCTCAAAGTTCACTTCTTCGCCTCCATGGCCGCGGCCACTATACTTTTAAAGTGCAGCCCCCGCTGCTCAAAGTTTGCGTAGCTGTCAAAGCTCGCCGAGGCCGGGGACATGAGCACCACGTCCCCCGGCTGGGCCGCCGCCGCAGCCTTCTCCACCGCCTGCTCCATGCCCTCTGCTCTCACGATGCCGGTGAGCGCCGGGTCAAATCCCGGGGCCTCTCGAAGGGCCTTTTCTATCTTGGGGCCGGTGGGGCCCATGCTCACCAGCAGCTTCACCCGCTGGGCCATCAGCTCCCCCATCGGCTGGTAGGAGAGGTTCTTGTCGTAGCCGCCGGCGATGAGTATCACCCGCTGGTCGAAGGCCCTCAGCCCCGCCATGGTCCTCGTGGGGGAGGTGGCGATGGAGTCGTTGTAGAACCTCGCCCCGTTTATCTCCCCGCAGGGCTCGATGCGGTGCTCAACTCCGGTAAACTCCGAGAGCACCTGCTTTGCGCACCCGGAGTCCACAAGGCAGGAGGCCGCCGCCAGCGCCGCCGCGGCGTTGAAGCGGTTGTGCCGGCCGATAAGCTTTATATCCTCAAGGCTCATCACCGGGTTGGCGCTGCCGCCCCGGGAGAGGTAGAGGTATTTCTCGTCGAAAAAGGCCCCCTCCTCCACCGGGGAGTCGCCGAACATCAGCAGCCTTCCCCTCACGCAGGGCTCCATCTCGCTGAGCACCGTCTGCTGGTCGAACAGCACCGCCGTGTCCTCCGGGCGCTGGTGGAGAAGGATGTTCTTCTTGGCGCCGTAGTACTCCGCAAGGTCCCGGTGGTGGTCCAGGTGGTTGGGGGTGAGGTTGGTGACCACCGCAAGGTTTGGGCTGCGCTTCATGGAGATGAGCTGGAAGCTGGAGAGCTCCACCACCGCCAGGTCCTCCGGCGAGACGTCGAATATGCGCGGCAGCAGCGGGTCGCCAATGTTGCCGCCCAGGTGGACCTTGAAGCCGCCCCGCTCCAGCATTTTTGCGATGAGGGTGGTGGTGGTGGTCTTGCCGTCCGAGCCGGTCACCCCCACCGTGCGGCAGGGGCAGAGGTCGAAGAAGGTCTCCATCTCCGAGGTCACCTTTACCCCGGCCTCCACCGCAGACTGGATCTCGTCCTTGGTGTAGTCTATGCCGGGGGAGCGGAAGACGGTGTCCGCCCGGCGCAGGCCGTCGAGGTAGCCCGCTCCCAGCTGCAGCGACACCCCCAGCTGCTGAAGGCGGGGGATGTAGCCCGGCTGGAACTCATCCTCGGTGCGCCTGTCGCAGAGGGTGACCCTGGCGCCCGCCTGCGCGAACATCTCTATCAGCTGGCGGTGGCTCACACCCGCTCCGAGAAAGTACACCTTTTTGCCCTTCTGGGCCTCGAAATAATCCTTAGCGGCGGTTGGCATGTGCTGAAAACCTCTTTGTCTTTTATTCCGGTTAATTATACTTTTATTTGCTTACATTAGCAATATGCCCTCCCCTTGTCATACCGGCGAAGGAATGCTAGAATTATTTCGCTATATTTTTCTGCTGCTAGGAGGTTTGCATGGACTCCCATCGACTGATTCTTCCCGAGGGCTACAGCAGCTCTCTTGGGCTGCGGGACACCCAGGTAGCCATAAAGCTCGTAAAGGACCGCTTTGAGCGGAACCTCGCCCAGCAGCTTAGCCTCACCCGGGTCTCGGCACCGCTGTTTGTGCGCCCGGAGACCGGCCTCAACGACGACCTCTCCGGGGTGGAGCGGCCGGTGGGCTTCGATGTGCCCTCGGCGGGCTTTGACGTGCAGGTGGTGCAGTCGCTGGCAAAGTGGAAGAGGTATGTGCTCTCCTACTACGGCTTTGGT
>CALXAK010000076.1 GCA_944386255.1 uncultured Clostridia bacterium | reverse complement strand
ATCTATGTGGACACCGGCGCGCTCTACCGGGCCATAGGACTCTATGTGCTCTCAAAGGGAGCCAACGTCAACAGCGAGCAGGCGGTTGCGGCGCTGCTCACCGGTCTCGAGATCGAGCTGCGGTTTGTGGACACCGAGCAGAGGGTGTTCCTCAACGGCGAGGACGTCAGCGGCCGCATACGCTCAGAGGCGGTATCCATGGCTGCGTCGGCAGTGTCGGCGCTGCCGGTGGTGCGGGCCTTTCTGCTGCAGCTGCAAAGGGACCTTGCAAAGCAGAACAACGTGGTCATGGACGGCCGGGACATAGGCACGGTGGTGCTGCCGGACGCCGACCTCAAGATATTTCTTACCGCCTCCGCCGAGGACCGGGCCCGCCGCCGCTACGAACAGCTGCGGGGCAAGGGGGTGGCCGCTGAGTACGAGGCGGTGCTTTCCGACCTTATGCGCCGGGACTACGACGACAGCCACCGGGAGATCGCTCCCCTCAAGCCTGCGCCGGGGGCAATAATGGTGGATACCACCGGCAATGAACTGCCCCAGTCTATAGCTAAGCTCAAAGAAATCGTAAAGGAAAATCTGCGCTGATATGCTGCCGGTATTCAGATTTGTCCGGGCGATAATACGCCTTCCCTTCAACCTCATCTACCGCGTGCGCTCCAGCGGCGGCGACAGGCTGCCGCAGGGCCCCGGAGTGGTTGTCTGCAACCACATCCATGCCCTGGACCCGGTCACGGTGGGCTGTAATATGCGCCGGGTCTTTTTCACCATGGCAAAGGCGGAGCTTTTCAAGAACCCGCTGCTGGGTTTTTTCATGCGTGCCTTTGGAGCTTTTCCGGTGAACCGGGGCTCGGGGGACGTTGGAGCGATCACCACCGCCGAAAGGCTGCTGGAGGAGGGTGAGCTTCTGCTCATCTTCCCAGAGGGCACCCGAAGCAAAACCGGCGACACCGGCCGCATGAAGCCGGGAGCGCTGCTCATTGCGCTTAAGGCGGGGGCTCCGGTCATCCCTGCCTTCATAAGCACCTCTGGCGGCAGGTTCCGCCCTTTTAAAAAGACCTTTATCGCCTTTGGGGAGCCGGTTCCGCCGGAGAGCTTCTTTGAAGGGGCGGACCTTTCCTCCCTCACCAAGAGCGACTACCGGGCTGCCAGCGACCGCCTGCGGCAGGCGGTGGAGACCCGGCGCCGGGAGGTGCGGCCGTGAGGATAGAGCGCGCCGCCACCGCCGGGTTCTGCTTTGGGGTGGCAAGGGCCATGGAGATAACCCTCGCGGAGCTCGGCAAGGGCCGCCGGGTGGTGACCCTGGGCCCGCTCATACACAACCCCCAGGTGGTTGCGGAGCTGGAGAGCCGCTCTGTCCGGGCGGTGCAGAGCCTGCAGGAGGTGCCGCCGGGAGCGGTTGCGGTGATACGAAGCCACGGTGTGCCAAAGCAGGTCTACCAGCAGGCGGCGGAGCTCGGGGTGAAGCTGGTGGACGCCACCTGCCCCTTTGTAAAAAAGATCCACCGCATAGTGGGGGAGGAGAACACCTCCGCCCTGCCGGTGCTCATCGCCGGCGACCGGGACCACCCCGAGGTGCAGGGTATTCTGGGCCACTGCGCCGGAAAAGCATATGTTTTCAACACAAAAGCCGATCTTGTTGATTTTTTGCAAAAAAAATCTTTGGAAGACGGCTTTATTATGGTTGCACAAACTACCTTTAATCTGGTACAATATAGCGAGTATTGGGAGCTTGTGTCCCGCCTACCCGGCGCGCAGCCCCACCGCACAGTCTGCAGCGCCACCTTCCAGCGGCAGCAGGAGGCGGCGGAGCTTGCGGAGCGGTGTGACGTCTGCATCGTGATTGGCGGAGCGGGTTCCAGCAATACAAAAAAACTTTTTGATATTTGCGCGAAGAGCGCCCGCACCTTTCAGGTGGAAACGGCGCGGGAGCTGCGTGTAGATATGTTTAAAGGGGCGGAAGTGGTCGGCGTAACGGCAGGGGCGTCCACCCCCGCGACCCTAATCGAGGAGGTACTCAACAGGATGAGTGAGATCACCAAGGAAGAATTCAGTTTCGAGGAAGCTCTCGAAAACTCCATGCGTCAGGTGCGCCGCGGCCAGCGGGTATCCGGCGTGGTGACCGAGGTTCGTGGCAACGAAGTAGTAGTCGACATCGGCACCAAGCACACCGGTTTCGTACCGGCAGATGAAATGAGCGATGACTCTTCGGTCAAACTCGAGGACCTGGTCAAGAAAGGTGATGAGCTCACCCTTGTGGTCATCAGCGTAAACGATCAGGACGGCATCGTCACCCTCTCCAAGAAGCGCGCCGACGCCCAGGAGGGCCTCAACGAGGTCATTGCCGCCGCCGAGGACGGCAGCATCCTGGAGGGCTACGTCAGCGAGCTTGTGAACAAGGGCCTGCTTGCCAAGGTAAAGGGCGTCAACGTGTTTATCCCTGCGTCTCACGCCACCCTTCGCCGGGGCGAGCCCTATGACCAGCTGCTGCACACCCATGTGCGCATGAAGATTCTGGAGGTCAACCCCGGCCGCCGCCGCGCGGTGGGCTCCATTCGCGCCGTGCTCCAGGAGGAGCAGGCCGAGAAGCGCAAGGCCGTGTGGGACACCATAGAGGTTGGCAAGGTTTATGAGGGCGTTGTCAAGTCCCTCACCAGCTACGGCGCCTTTGTGGACATCGGCGGCGTGGACGGTATGGTCCACATCTCCGAGCTCTCCTGGCAGCGCATCCGTCACCCCCAGGACGTGGTCTCGGTTGGCGACAAGCTCACGGTTTTCGTTAAGGACCTGGACCGTGAGAACAACCGCATCTCCCTCGGCTACCGCAAGGAGGAGGACAACCCCTGGACCATCCTCAAGGAGAAGTACAGTGTGGGCGATGTGTTCACCGCTCCGGTGGTGTCCCTCACCAAGTTCGGCGCCTTTGTGCGCATTCTCCCCGGCGTTGACGGCCTTGTGCACATAAGCGAGATGTCCAACGAGCGTGTGGAGCAGCCCTCCGACGTTGTCAAGGTTGGCGACGAGGTCAAGGTAAAGCTCATCGGTGTGGACTTTGACCGCCAGCGCGTCTCCCTCTCCATGAAGGTGGACGAGGCGGAGGACTGAGCATTTCGAGAGACTAAGTTTTTCCGGTAACCAAGGAACCGGCGGGTTTTCCGCCGGTTCCTTTTTTATCCCCGGCATCCGCCCGCGGCCACGGCCCGCCGGTGCCATAATCCCACCCGCCCCCTCATAGGATTTAGGGACAGGAGGACGGGTATGGCTTTAAATGGGACGCGGGGGCTCTCCTCGCAAAAGGCCCGGGAGCTGCTGCGGCAGCATGGGGAGAACGCCCTTGAGGCAAAGCGTCGCCGGGGCGCTTTTTACATGTTCATCTGCCAGTTTAAGGACCTGCTTATACTTATCCTTGCCGCCGCGACGGTGTTTTCCGCCGCCATAGGGGAGTACACCGAGGCGGTGAGCATTGTGGCGATACTGCTGCTCAACGCGGTTATGGGCTTTCTGCAGGAGTACCGCACCGAGCGGGTGATAGAGTCGCTCTCGGAGCTCTCCGCCCCCGAGGCCAGGGCCTACCGGGACGGCCGGCTGCAGAAGCTGCCCGCAAGGGAGCTGGTGCCGGGGGACCTTATAGCGGTCTCGGCCGGGGACCGCATCCCCGCCGACTGCCGCCTGCTCTCGGCCGCCGCCCTCTCGGTGGACGAGTCCATGCTCACCGGCGAGTCCAACCCGGTGGAGAAGCGGGAGGGCCAGAGCATATTCATGGGCACCCTGGCCTGCGCGGGCCGGGGGGAGGCGCTGGTGGAGGCCACCGGCATGAACACCGAGATGGGCTCCATTGCAAAGCTGGTGGAGGACGCGGGTGAGCAGCAGACCCCCCTTCAGAAGAAGCTCTCAAAACTGGGCGGGGTGCTGGCGGTGCTCTGCGGCCTCATCTGCCTTGCGGTCATAGTCCTCGGCACCGCCCGGGGGGAGCCGTTCATGCAGATGGTGCTGACCGGGGTGTCGCTGGCGGTGGCCGCCATACCCGAGGGCCTGCCCGCCATTGTCACGGTGGTGCTGGCCCTCTCGGTGGGCCGTATTTTAAAAAAGGGCGCGGTGATCCGCCGCCTGCACGCGGTGGAGACCCTCGGCTCCGCCACCGTGATCTGCTCCGACAAGACCGGCACCATAACCCAGAACCGCATGGCGGTGCAGCGGGTCTGGAGCTTTGGGGGCTACGGGGCCAGCGGCAGCATCACCCTGCCCGCCTTCCCGCTGCAGCCGGAGGAGGGGGCGGCTCCGGCGGCGGACAACCCGGCCATCCCCCTCGCCATGACCGCCGTCACCGTCTGCTCCGCCGCGGAGGTGAGGCAGGAGGGCGGAGAGCTCAGCATAACCGGCAGCCCCACCGAGGCCGCTCTCGCCGCCTGCGCCGTCCAGAGCGGCCTCGCCGAACCCCGCGGGGCCTATCGGGTGCTGCTGGAGCAGCCCTTCGACTCCCGAAACAAGATGATGTGGGTGCGGGCGGCCTCCCATGGCGGGGAGCGCAGCTTCGCCAAGGGCGCCCCGGAGGTGCTGCTGGCGGCCTGTTCCAGCTGCATGGCCCCCGGGGGCCGCACCCAGCTCACCGCCGCCCTGCGCCGGGAGATCATGCAGGCCGCCGACGCCATGGCAGCAAAGGGCATGCGGGTGCTGGCGGCCGCCATGGGGGAGGGGGGCAAGGAGCGCCTTTGCTTCCTCGCCCTCTTCGGCATAATCGACCCGCCCCGACCGGAGGTAAAGGGCGCGGTGGCAGCCTGCCGCCGGGCCGGGATACGCCCGGTGATGATAACCGGCGACCACGAGCTCACCGCCGAGGCGGTGGCGAAAAGCGTGGGCATACTGCGGGAGGGGGCCCACGCCGTCACCGGCCAGGAGCTGGACGGCATGAGCGACCGGGAGCTGCTGGAGAGGGTGCAGCGCTCGCCGGTGTTCGCGAGGGTTTCCCCCGCCCACAAGCTGCGCATCGTCCGGGTGCTGAGGGCCTCCGGCGAGACGGTGGCCATGACCGGCGACGGGGTGAACGACGCCCCCGCCCTCAAGGAGTCGGACGTGGGCATAGCCATGGGCATCTCCGGCACCGACGTGACCAAAGAGGCCGCGGCGGCGGTGATCCTGGACGACAACTTCGCCACCATAGTCTCCGCCGTCACCGAAGGCAGGATAATCTGCCGCAACATCCGAAGGTTTGTAAAGTACATGCTGGGCTCCAACCTGGGCGAGGTGGTCACGGTGCTGGCGGGCATGGTTTTCCGCATGCCGGTGATCTTCCTGCCCATACAGATACTCTTTATAAACCTCGTCACCGACGGCTTTCCCGCCCTGGCCCTGGGCATGGACGGGGAGGAGGAGGGGGTGATGAGCCGCCCGCCCCGACCGGCGGATGAGTCGCTGCTCTCTGGGGGTATGCTGGCGGAGGTGTCGGTGAGGGGGCTTATGCTGGGGCTTTTGAACCTCACCTCCTTCTCGGCGGCCTTTCTGCTCTCCGGCGGCTCGCTGGAGATAAGCCGCTCGGCGGCGCTGCTCACACTGGTGCTGGCGCAGATGATATATGTATTCGAGTGCGCCGGAGGGTTCAGGGCTTTTAAGGGCGCGGTGCTCCCGGCGGCCTTCTGCTCGCTGGCTTTGGTGCTGGCGGCCATATACCTGCCGCCGCTGCAGGGGGTGTTCTCCACCGGGGCGCTGAGGGGACCCTGTCTCGCGGCTGCGCTGCTGCCCGCCCTCCTGAGCCCGCTGCTCGGGGCGGCCATATCCTGGGCGGGAAAAGACCGGGAGTTATAGTTTCGCCTTTTCTGCAAAGACTACCTTCCAAAGGGAGGTAGTTTTTGCTTGAAACGGGCTGTTAGGGCTGCCACGGCGGTGGCGGCCACGGTCTGGCTGCTGATGCTGGGCTGGTTTTTGTTCGACTATGTTTATCTTCCCGAGAGCTTTTCCGCCGAGAGCTCGAACGGCTTTGATCTTATGGGTGGCCTCTTCACCGTGCGCGCCCCGGAGGACCAGGTGGATGCGGTGTCCAGCATAGGGGTGGGCGGGTCCTACAACGCCTCGGTCTACCTGTTTGACGCGGTCCCCCTCAAAACGGTGAGGGTGTCGGTGCAGGGCAGACCCACCCTGGTGCCGGGGGGCATGGCCTTTGGGGCCAAGATGTTCACCGAGGGTGTGCTGGTGGTGGGCTTCACCGACCTCGAGACCAGCACCGGCAGCTACAACCCCGCTCAGCGCGCCGGTCTTCGCCTGGGGGACATACTGCTCACGGTGGACGGCCAGCAGGTTTCCAGCAATGAGCAGCTGGCGGAGCTGATAGAGCAGAGCGGGGGCAGCGGTGTGCTCATGGTCTACCTGAGGGACGGCATCCGGGCCGCCACGGTGGTCACCCCCGCAAAGGACCTCGCCGGCAACTACCGGGTGGGCATGTGGGTGCGTGACTCCACCGCCGGCATCGGCACCGTCACCTTCTACGACCCCCAGAGCGGTATTATAGCCGGCCTCGGCCACGGCATAACCGACAAGGACTCCGGAATCATAATGCCGGTGGCGGACGGAGAGTTCTGCTCGGTGGAGGTCACCGGCGTGGAGATGGCGCAGCCCGGGGAGCCGGGGGAGCTGATTGGGGTGTTCACCGGCCAGGAGATAGCCGAAATAATGGGCAACTGCGAGACCGGCATCTACGGCCGCCTCTTCTCGGGGAGCGTGTCCGGCCAGCCGCTGCAGATCGCCTACCGCCAGGAGATACACACCGGCGCCGCCTCCATCCTCTGCTGCGCCTCGGGGGAGGTGGAGAGCTACAGCGTGGAGATAGTCTCCATCAACCTCAATTCCAGCCTCTCCACCAAAAACATGGTGGTTGAGGTCACCGACCCGGAGCTGCTGGAGCTCACTGGGGGTATTGTCCAGGGCATGAGCGGCTCCCCCATAATCCAGGACGGGAGGCTGGTTGGGGCGGTGACCCACGTCTTTGTAAACCAGCCCGAGAGGGGCTACGGCATATTTATCGAGAACATGCTGGAGTCCGCCGGAGATCTTGCGGAGCTGAGCCCCGCCGCCTGAGAGCCGTTGCCGGAAAAGGCCTGTTTTGCGGGCGGGCGGTTGCGAAGAAGACGGCAGCTGTGGTAAAATCCATCTGCCCCCACTCCAACCGGGCAGCGGGGAGAAATCTGCCGCAGAAAGGGCCCAGCATGAAATACCGCCAAAGGTTCCTCGCCTTCTTCTCGGCCATGGTGCTCTTCGCACTGGCCACCAGCTTCGCTCACCCGGTCACCCCCACCGTCATAAAGCAGCTGCAGCTCAACGACTACATGTTCGGCGTGGCGCTGGCGGTGATGATGAGCGCAAACTTCCTCATGTCCCCCTTCTGGGGCAGGATAAACGGCTACATCTCCTCCAGGGTGTCGCTGCTGGTCTGCTGCTGCGGCTACGGCGTGGCCCAGATAATCTTCGCCGAGGCCACCGGCGAGTTCGGCATTGTGCTCGCAAGGTTCCTCGGGGGGATCTTCGTGGGGGGCTCCTTTGTCAGCTTTCTCACCTACATAGTTAACGCCGCCGAGCACCGGGACCAGGCCTCCTTCCTCACCTACAGCGCCACCATCCAGAGCGTTGGCAGCGCCTTCGGCTACCTCATAGGCGGCCTTATAGGGGAGCTGTCGGTTAAGGCGGCCTTCTACGCCCAGGCCGCCTGCCTCATCCTCTCGGGGGTGCTGTTCTTCCTCATCTGCCGGCCGGATGTGGAGCGCCGCGGCCCCATCCCCATCGCCGCCATAGCCCGGCAGGCAAACCCCCTCAAGGCATTCCTCGACTGCCGCAGCTTCATGACCCCCGCCTTCGCGCTGGTCTTCGCCTACAGCGTGCTGATAAACTTCGGCAACACCGGCTTTGACCAGGCCTTCAACTACTTTTTGAAGGACCAGCTGGGGCTCACCTCCGGCTACAACGGGGTGATAAAGGCTGCGGTGGGCCTTGTGTCCTTTGCGGCAAACATGACCCTTTGCATATACATAATAAAGCGCCCGCGCCCGGCGAGGGCCCTCGCGGGTCTCGCGGCGGCGTGCGCCCTGTCGGCGGCGGCAACCGCCCTTCTGCCGGGCACCGGCAGCCTTGTGGTGTTTGGCATACTGGTCTACGCGGGTTATTCGGTAAGTCTGCCGGTCAACCAGAACATGGCAGCGAACCTCGCCGGCCAGGGCCAGCGCAACCTGGTTATGGGCTTCTACAACTCCACCAAGAGCCTCGGCAGTATCGCGGGCTCTCTCACCGCCGGCTTCATCTACTCCCAGGGCCCCAGGGTTCCCTTTGCCTGCACCGCGGCGATCTACGCGGCGGCGGTGGCGGCGGCGCTCTGGTACATGAGGACTGTGCGGGGAGAGCGCCGAAAAGAGCTTTAAAACCGCATAAATATCGCCCGGGAGGCAGTTTGCCCCCCGGGCTTTGCTTGTCTTTGGCGCTATCCACCGCAAAGGGAAGAGCGCGTCCCCCGGCCCCCACCGCAAAGGGGCCGGGCTGCCTTTATCTCAGGCCAGCTGCATACTCTTTTTCATCATCAGCCGCACCCGGTCGGAGATCATGGCTATGAACTCCGAGTTGGTGGGCTTGCCGCGCAGGTTGTGGATGGTGTAGCCAAAGTAGTTGTTGAGGGTGTCCACGTCGCCTCGGTCCCAGGCAACCTCGATTGCGTGGCGGATGGCCCTCTCCACCCTCGAGCTGGTGGTGCCGTGGCGCTCGGCAATGGCCGGGTAGAGCCGCTTGGTCACGGCGTTTATCATCTCCCGGTCCTCCACCGACATGAGTATGGCGTCCCGGAGATAGTTGTAGCCCTTGATGTGGGCGGGCACGCCTATCTGGTGGATTATGTCGGTTACGGTGAGCTCAAGGTCCAGCTTGACGTCTTCGCTCTCTATGGCGCCGGCCGCCTCAAGGCCGGTGCAGAGCGCAACCCTGTCCGCCAGCACGCTGGGGTCAAAGGGCTTGAGGATGTAGTAGGAAGCGCCTGCGCGCATCACCTCCCGCTCCATTACCTCGTTGTCAAACCCGCTCATCACAAAGAAGGCCGGCGCCTTCTGGCCCAGAGCTTCCGCCGCCCGGGTCATCACCCCGATTGCGTCAAGGCTGGGCAGAAACAGGTCCAGCACCACCGCGTCCACACCGCCGGACTGCAGCGCCTCCAGTATCCTCTGCCCGTCCTTCTCGCAGCTCTTCACCAAAAACCCTTTTCTCTCCAGCGCCTCGGTACAGGCCGAGAGCAATTCTGGCCCGTTCTCCGCAACCAGGACCGTCATTCTGTTTTCCAATTGCAACTACTCCCTTGCTTGTTATTTATCCGCATTTCGCCTAAATCTTATCATGCAAATTTGGCATATGCAACATTTTGCACAAAAATAGACATAATTCGACAAATAATTCTGTAATATCCTATAATTCGACAGAACCCAAAACAGCTTTTACGATTGGAAATGCCATCCGCCGCGCGGCGTTTGGCGGTTGAGCGGGGCCCGCCGCGACAGCTGTCGCAGCTAGTGGGACCCCTTGGCCGCGTCGTCCAGGCAGGTCTGCAGCCGGCGCAGCTCCGCATCGTAGGCGTCGCGCCCCTTTTTGGTAATCTCATAGGTTCGCATGCCCTTGGTGCAGTCTATCTCCCTAATGTACCCCTGTTCCGAAAACCTGGCCAGCAGGGTGTACAGGGTGGCGGGGCCCATGATGATCCTGCCGGAGCTCCTGCCCGCAATGAACGCCGCCGCCCCGGTGCCGCAGAGCGGTCCCTCGGTAAAGGCCATCAGCAGGTAGAGCATGGACTCGGTGAGGGTTTCCATTGCCTTTTTCGGCAACATATCACCTCCAATATCGTATAACGATATCGTTTATTGATATCGTTATATGATATTATATGTCCGCGCCTGCCGCCTGTCAATAAAAATATTTGCCCCGCGGGGATTAGCGGTGTTTCCGGCCGGGGATAATGTGGTATAATGTTAGCTATAATGGGCGGGAAAGGTGTATTTTTCCCCCCGGCAGGGAGGCGGGCAGATGAGCGGCAGGGTCAGCGCCATACTGGTGGGAGCGGGTTCCTCCCGGCGCATGGGCAGGGACAAGCTCTCCATCCTCATTGACGGCAGGAGCGTGCTGCAGCGCTCTCTCGAGGCGCTGGAGGCGAGCTCGGTGCAGGAGATAGTGCTGGTGACCCGGCCGGGCAACGAGGCCGCGGCCCGGCAGCTTGCCGCCGGGTGGGGCATAACCAAGCTCCGCGCGGTGGTGGCCGGCGGGGAGACCCGGGCGCTGTCGGTCAAAAACGGCGTGGCTGCCTGCTCTCCCGACGCCGTATATTACTGCATACACGACGCCGCCAGGCCCTTCGCCTCCCCGGAGTTCATAGACCGGGTGCTGGCGGACGCCCGGCTCCACCGGGCCGCTGCGCCGGCGCTGCCGGTGGTGGACACGGTGAAGCAGCTGGACGAAAACGGCCTCATGGCTGCCACCCCCGACCGCTCCCGCCTCTGCCGGGTGCAGACCCCGCAGGTTTTTGAGGCGCAGCTCTACCGGCGGGCGCTGGAGGCGGCGGACCCCTCTGCCGCCTATGACGACTGCCAGCTGGTGGAGGCGCTGGGGGTGCCGGTTTGGCCCACCCTGGGGGACCCCCGCAACATAAAGATCACCTCGCCTGAGGACATAAGGAGGCAGGATACCATGCGCATTGGCCACGGATACGACGTGCACCGGTTGGTGGAGGGCAGAAGGCTTGTGCTCTGCGGGGTGGAGATACCCTTTGAGAAGGGCCTTGAGGGCCACTCCGACGCGGACGTGGCGGCCCACGCCCTGGCCGATGCCCTGCTGGGGGCGGCGGCGCTGGGGGACATTGGCCGGCACTTCCCACCCTCCGACCCCTCCATAAAGGGCATCGACAGCATGCTCATACTTAAAAGGGCCCGGGAGCTGCTGCAGGAGGCTGGTTACGGCATAGGCAACCTGGATGTGACCATAGTCTGCCAAAGACCGAAGCTCGCCCCCTTTGTGCCCGACATGCGCGGAAGGCGCGCCGGCGTGCTGGGGCGCCCGGGGGGTTCGGTGAGCGTAGAGGCCACCACCGAGGAGGGCCTCGGCTTCTCCGGCCGGGGGGAGGGGATCGCCGCCCACGCGGTGGCGCTCATAAAGCCCCTTTGAGGTTGCCGCAAAGGCGGCGCTGTGGTAAAATAATTTGATAGCCCGCGGGCAACCGCTGAAAGGATGATGAGAGAGTGCAGCGACTGGCAGAGAGCATAGTCTCGGCGTTTTTGACCCTTCGCAACACCTTCACATGGAACGATATACTGGATATCGCCATTCTGTCGGTGCTGATATACAGCCTCATAAAGATTGTTAAGCGCACCCGTGCGGTGCAGCTGGTCAAGGGCATACTCATGCTCTTTTTGGCCTACATGCTGGCGGACATACTGGAGCTCAAGGCCATAACCTTCCTCTTCAACAACGTCTTCCAGGTGGGGCTGCTGGCCATAGTGGTAGTGTTCCAGCCGGAGCTGCGGCGGGTGCTGGAGCGCATGGGCCGCGGCCGGATTGGCGGGATGCTCAGCTTCCTCAACGCCCGGCCCACCCCCGAGAAGACCGCCGTCTGGATGGACGCCATAGCCGCCATCTGCGACAGCGCTGAGCGCATGTCCCGCAGCCGCACCGGCGCGCTCATAGTAATTGAGCGCTCCACCGGCCTCGGGGAGATTATCAACACCGGCACGACGGTGGACGCCTCCGCCACCAGCGAGCTGATTGAAACCATATTCTACGAGGGCAGCCCCCTGCACGACGGGGCGGTGGTGGTGCGGGACGGCCGCATCTGCGCCGCCGGCTGCCTGCTGCCCCTCACCTCCAACAGCGACATCAGCCGGGACATGGGCACCCGCCACCGGGCCGCCATCGGCATGAGCGAGAGCTCGGACGCGGTGGTGGTGGTGGTCTCGGAGGAGACCGGCATAATAAGCGTCGCCAAAAACGGCATTGTGGTCCGGCGGCTGGACAGGGCCAGCCTGCACCGCATACTGGACAACGAGATAATCCCCGAGCCGGTGGAAAAGCCGGAGATACTCGGAGTGCTCAAGAAGGGTGACAGGAATGAAAAAAAGTGATCTCAAGGCCTTCTTCGACAAAAAGGCCACCCTTATAGCCATCTCGATCCTCATCGCCATAGCCTTCTGGGCGGTGGTGGTCTATTCCATAAGCTCCGACTTTTCGAGGCCAATGTACGACATACCCATAACCCTCACCTCCAGCTCCTACCGGTCCTACGGCCTCGAGCTGGTGGAGGGCGGGGACGCCACCGTCACCGTCACGGTGAACGGCTCCCGCGGCACGGTGGGTTCCCTCACCGCCGAGGACCTGGTGGTCTACCCGAACCTCTCCTCGGTCACCGCAGCCGGCAGCTACGAGCTGCAGCTGTCGGTGCAGAAGACCAACCCCCTTGCGGACTTTACGGTGGTGTCGGTGAGCCCCAGCACGGTAAAGCTGAGCTTTGAGGTGATGGATTCCGCCGAGTTCACGGTGGAGACTGAGCTTGGCGGCCTCTACGCCGAGGACGGTTATATAATCGGCACCATCTCCCTGGACATGCCCAAGGTGACCGTGGCGGGCCCCGAGGACAAGGTCTCCCGCATAGCCCGGGTGGTGGCCAGGGCCAACGTCTCCGGGC
>CALXAK010000075.1 GCA_944386255.1 uncultured Clostridia bacterium | reverse complement strand
TTTAAGGAGGTCCCGTGAGGCCGCCAAGGACTGCTCTGAAAAAAGGTCTATACCGTTTCACTGTATGCCTGCGGCCTCCCCATGGGGAGGCCGCTTTTTCACGCCCTTGCACCGAGTAACAATCGTCAGTACAAGGAGGCAGCTAATGACTGTACCAAAGACCACCAAAAACCAGCATGTGGATGTGGACTACTCCCTTGAGAGCGTGCCGTCGTCGGTGCGCAAGGGCTTTCTGCCCATGTTCTTCATAATGTTGGGCTTCACCTTCTTCTCCGCCAGCATGTCGGTGGGGGCAAAGCTCGGCAACGGCCTCGACCTCTCCGGCTTTATATGGGCGGTGCTGATAGGCGGGGTGATCCTCGGCGCCTACACCGGCCTGCTCGGCTACCTCGGCAGCAGCACCGGCATGTCCCTGGACCTTTTGGCCCAGCGCTCCTTCGGCAGGGTGGGCTCCTGGCTGCCCTCCGCCCTAATAAGCCTCACCCAGATAGGCTGGTTCGGGGTTGGAGCCGCCATGTTCGCCATCCCCGCCGCCGAGCAGCTGGGCGTCAGTCCCATGCTGCTGGTGGTGGCCGCCGGCGCCTGCATGACCGTCTCCGCCTACTTCGGCATAAAGGGCCTTGAGATAGTCTCCTATGTGTCGGTGCCGCTAATCGCCATCCTCGGCATCTACTCCATGGTCACCGCCACCTCCGAGGGCGGCGGACTCGCCGCCATCTTCGCGAAAAACGCCGGCAGCCTCACCGTATTTAGCGGCGTGGGCCTCGTGATGGGCTCCTTCGTAAGCGGCGGCACCGCCACCCCCAACTTCACCCGCTTTGCGAGGACCAACAAAATAGCGGTCATCACCACCGTGGTGGCCTTCTTCATCGGCAACACCCTCATGTTCGCCTTCGGCGCGGTGGGCGGAGCCTTCACCGGCAAGGACGACATCTTCTACGTCATGATAGCCCAGGGTCTGCTGGTGCCCGCCCTCATAGTGCTGGGCGCCAACATCTGGACCACCAACGACAACGCCCTCTACACCGGCGGCCTCGGACTTTCCAACATCACCAAGATCCGCAAAAAGCCCATGGTGCTGGTCTCCGGCGTGGTGGGCACCCTCAGCGCCATCTGGCTCTACAACAACTTTGTGGGCTGGCTCAACATCCTCAACGCAACCCTTCCCCCGGTGGGCGCCATCATCATCCTGGACTTCTTCCTGCACCGGGACCGCTACTCCGACAGTGTGCCGGTGGAGCGCAGGGTCAACTGGGGCGCCATCATAGGGGTGCTGGCCGGGGCCGCTGTGGGCAACTTCGTAACCGTGGGCATCGCCTCGGTGAACGCCATGGTGGTGGCCTGCGCCGTCTACCTTCTGTCCGAAAAGCTCTGCAAAAGGTAAAGGAGAGTCGCCAATATGCTTTTTAAAAACGCTTGTATCGAAAACAGCCCGGAACTAAAGGATATCCGGGTGGAGAACGGCCTCTTCGCCGAGATCGCCCCCTCTATAGCTGCAAAGCCGGGGGAGGAGACGGTGGACCTCGGAGGAAAGCTGGTGCTGCCCCCCTTCATTGAGAGCCACGTCCACCTGGATTCCGCCCTCACCGCCGGGGACCCGGTCTGGAACATGTCCGGCACCCTCTTTGAGGGGATAGAGTGCTGGAGCCTTCGCAAGGAGAAGCTCACCAAGGCGGACGTGAAGGAGCGGGTCAACCGCACCGTCCGCATGCAGGCGGCCAACGGTGTGCAGTTCGTGCGCACCCATGTGGACGTCACCGACCCAAAGCTCACCGCCCTCGAGGCCATGCTGGAGCTGCGGGAGGAGCTGCGGGACTTTGTGCAGCTGCAGATAGTCGCCTTCCCCCAGGAGGGCATACTCTCCTTCCCGAACGGCAAGCAGCTCATGCAGCAGGCGGTCAGGATGGGGGTGGACGCGGTGGGGGCCATTCCCCGCTTCGAGTTCACCCGGGAGTACAGCGTGGAGTCCATAAACTTCGCCATGGAGCTGGCCGCCAGCTGCGACAAGCTGGTGGACGTGCACTGCGACGAGATAGACGACGAGGCCTCCCGGGGCCTTGAGACGGTGGCGGCGAGGGCGCTGGAGATGCAGCTCTTCGACAGGGTCACCGCCAGCCACACCACCGCCATGCACTCCTACAACAACGCCTATGTGCTGCGCCTTATGCGTCTGCTCAAGATGAGCGGCATAAACTTCGTCTGCAACCCCCTTATCAACACCCACCTCCAGGGCCGGGCGGACAGCTACCCCAAGCGCCGCGGGGTCACCCGGGTGAAGGAACTCACCGCCGCCGGCTGCAACGTCTCCTTCGGCCACGACGACATCTTCGACCCCTGGTATCCCCTCGGCAACGGCAACCTCCGGGACGTGGTGTTCCTGGGGCTGCACGTCTGCCAGATGATGGGCTACGAGGAGATTATGAACTCCTACAGGTTCATAACCACCAACGCCGCCAGGACCCTGCACCTGGGGGAGGGCTACGGCATAGAGACCGGCCGCCCCGGCAGCTTCATTGTGCTGGACGCCAAAAACTACTACGACGCCCTCAACCTCAACTCCCCGGTGCTTATGAACTACCGCCGCGGACGACTCATCGCCGAGAGCAGCTCCGCCGAGAAGAAGGCGCTGTTTTAAACCCGAACCCCCGGCCTCCTGCGGGAGGCCGGCGCTTTTTTTGCCTCCGCCGCAATTGACAGAATTTTAAGGTGTGGTAAAATAATTTTAGCTATTTTCCCGGGCGGTCTTTGCCGTCCGGCGCGCAGTCCGGCCATTTTTGAGCGGTGCGCGGCTCTGCAGCAGCCCCGCCCGAGGGCCGGATTTTTGCTTTTTGAGAAATTTTTGAGGAAAGGTACTGACTATGGGCAGAAAGAAGATTGTGGTGATCGCCGACATCTTTGCCGACATGCTCACCCACATTGTGGCCTACCCCAAGTGCGGCGACGGCACCAACGGCACCCCCATGAAGCGCAACAGCGGCGGCTGCGGCGGCAACATTGCCGCGGGTCTCGGTGTGCTGGGGGCAGACACCCATGTGGTCTGTCGCCTTGGGGATGACGAGAACGGCCGCTTCCTTCGGGAGGACATGCTCAAGGCCGGAGTAAACGTAGACGGCCTCAGCTTCTAACCGGAGCGGGGCAGCGGGGTGGTGATAATCGCCCTCACCCCCGACGGGGAGCGCACCATCTGGATGCTCACCCAGGGTTCCTCCTTCGAGTTTCTGAGCCCCCGGGACCTCGACTATGTGGACAGGGTCCAGCCGGACGCGGTGTTCGTCTCGGGGGTGCTCATGGGCTCCCAGCCGGTGGCGGACAACATCCTCGCCCGCATGCCATCCTGGAAGGGCAAATACAAAATCTACTACGACCCCAATCTCCGCTACCCCACCGACGCGGTGCCCCCGGAGGTTGCGGAGTGCAACCGGCGCTGCAGCGACCTCTCGGACGTGGTGCTCACCGGCCGGGAGGAGGCGCAGGCTCTGGGCCTTTGCCGCCGGCCGGGCCAGACCTTTATTGTGAAGGACGGGAAGAACGGCTCCGCCCTCATAGGGGAGGACGGCGAGCCCCGGTACTCCCTGCCTTCCACCGAGCACAAAGCCACCGACGCCACCGGCGCCGGGGACGCCTACGCCGCCGCCTTCACCTGCGCGGATATGGAGGGGATGCCGGTCGAGCAGGCCATGCGCTTTGCCACCGTTGCCGCCGGCATAGCGGTCACCAGGAGCGGCGCCCGCTGCATGCCCCCGCGGCAGGAGATAGAAGAATACCTCGCAAGCTGGGAAGTAAGATAAGGAGACAGATAAAATGAATTTTAACTGGGACGAATACTATTTTCCAAATGAAATGATGGAACAGGCGGACGCCATTGAAAACTGCATGGCGCTGCTGAAGGACCAGCTTCAGAAGGTGGCCGCGGCCGGCCGGGAGGTGAAGCGGGTCTACATTGTGGGCTCTGGCGACTGCTACTTCATCGGCTTTGCCGCAGCCCACGCCTTCCGCAAGCTGGCCGGTGTGGAGGCCGCGGGCTACGAGGCCTACGACTTCTTCCTCATGCAGCCCCCGGTGGACAGCGAGACCATGGTGGTGCTGTTCAGCTCCTCCGGCAAGAGCCTCTATGTGCTCAAGAGCCTTGAGTTCGTAAAGCCCTCGGGAGCCGTGGTTGTGGGGGTCACCAACCACGAGGACAGCCCCCTCGGCACCGGGTGCACCGTGCCCCTTGTCACCACCACCACCGGTGTTTCAAAGTCCTTCCCCACCAAGACCAGCACCAGCGGCCTCGCCCTCATGTACGCCCTCGCGGCCTGCCTCGCCCTCGAAAAGGGCCGGAATGAGCAGCAGGCAGGGGCGCTGCTGGAGGAGCTGGAGAAGCGCCTGCCCTCGGTCATCCGCACCATCTACCAGAAGGAGCACCAGAAGATCCGGGACAACATAAAGATGTTCCACGGCGCGTCGGTGTACGAGTTCGCCGGCAGCGGACCCTGCCGCAGCGCCGCCATGATAGGCGCCGCCAAGATAATCGAAACCAACAACCTGCACATGATGAACTCCAACGCCGAGGAGTACATGCACCTCATCGGCTTCTCCATCAAGAGCTCGGACGTGGTGGTGGTGGTTGGCAACAACATCAACGACCACCGGGAGATACAGGTGGTGCAGTACGCCCTGGACCAGCGCGCAAGGGTGCTGGTGATAGGCGACGTGGGCTGCGACGACCACCCCGACCTTCTGCGGGTGGCCCCCTTCCTCGGGGAGCTCTCGGAGTACTCGGTGGTGATAGGCAGCATGGTGGTCTCCCACCTCTTCGCCTGCGAGCTCGCCCGCACCTCCTTTGCCGACCCGGACGCCCCGCACCATGTGGACCTCAAAAAGGTAATAAACCTGCTCTACACCGGCCCGGTGGCCGGCTGGCAGGTGTGAGGAGGACGAAAAAGTGCAGTTTAACCAGCTTTTCTCCGGCAAAAAGCCGGTAATAGGCATGGTGCACCTAAAGGCCCTGCCTGGCAGCCCCCGCTACGGCGGGGACCTTGCGGCGGTGTACGACGCGGCCCTTCGGGACGCCGAGGCGCTGGCGGAGGGCGGCATCGACGCCATCCAGATCGAAAACCAGTTCGACACCCCCTACCAGCTGGGGGATGAGATAGGCGTAGAGACGGTGGCCTTCCTCTCGGTGGCGGCCGCAAAGCTAAGGGAGGCCTTCCCGGAGCTGCCCCTCGGGGTGAACATCCACCTCAACGGCGCCAAACAGGCCCTCGCCGCCGCCAAGGCCTGTGGGGCGGACTTTATAAGGGTGTTCAACCTCATGAACGCCTACATCTCCAACAGCGGCTACACCGGCGCCGCCGCCCCGGAGCTCATGCGCTACCGCCGGGCCATCGACGCCGGGGAGATACTGGTGTTCGGCGACTTTCAGGTAAAGCACGGCAGCCACGCCATAACCGCCGACCGCAGCATCGAGGAGAAGGCCCACGACATCGAGACCAGCGGCGCCGAGGCCTGCATCCTCACCGGCAGCGCCACCGGCATCGCCCCCGACGCGGCCCTCTGCCGCACCGCAAAGAGCCACATCTCCATCCCCATGCTCATCGGCAGCGGCCTCAACTCCCGCAACGTGCAGCAGCTCTGGCCGCTGGTGGACGGGGCAATAATCGGCAGCGGATTTAAGGAGGGCGGGGTGCTCTGCGCCCCGGTGGACCGGCAGCTGGTCAAGGACTTCATGGCGCTTGTTAAATAGCAGCGGAATCATCTGGAATTTTACAGGTAGAATAACATGAGAATAATGGCGGTGGACTTCGGCGATGCCAGAACCGGCCTTGCGGTCTGCGACCGTGCCGAGACGCTGGCAACCCCCCTGGCCCCGGTGGTGGACAAAAACTTCCTCTCCTGCGCCGAGAAGGTGGCAAAGAGCGCCGCTGAGAACCGGGCGGAGCTGCTGGTGGTGGGCCTGCCCCTCAACATGAACGGCACCGAGGGGGACAGGGCCGCCCGCAGCCGCGAATTTGCCTCCCGCCTCGGAGAGCTCACCGGCCTGCCGGTGGAGATGTGGGACGAGCGCGGCACCACCAAATCCGCCATATATTTCATGAACGAGACCGACACCCGGGGCAAAAAGCGAAAGGCAAACCTGGACTCCGCCGCCGCCAGCATAATCCTGCAGAGCTTTATCGACATGCGGCGCCTCGCTTCCGGCAGAGCCTGACGGATTTCCCCCGGCCGCGGCCGGGGGATTTCCATATTTTGTTGACACAATCAACATTTTGTTGTACTATCAAGGCATAACAGCGGCCGGGAGACCGGCCGGAAGGTGAGAATATGCAGTACCGCAGTCTCCTCCGGGGAGCTGGTTTTCGATGTTGCGGCTTTGCAGTCCGCTGACAACAGAAACCGGTTTTGGAGGAAAACATGTCTAAAATATACACATCCGCGGAGCAGCTCATAGGCCGCACCCCGCTTATGCAGCTCACAAAAATGGAAAAGGCCCACGGCCTTTTTGGCAGGCTTCTCGCAAAGCTCGAGTGCTTTAACCCGGGCGGCTCCGCCAAGGACCGGGCCGCCAGGGCCATGCTGGACGCCGCCGAGGCGGACGGCCGCCTGCGCCACGGCTCGGTGATAATCGAGCCCACCAGCGGCAACACCGGCATTGGACTCGCCATGGTGGCGGTGCCGAGGGGCTACCGCACCATTATAGTAATGCCCGAGACCATGTCCATGGAGCGCCGCACCCTCATGAAGGCCTACGGCGCCGAACTGGTGCTCACCGACGGGGAGCTGGGCATGGCCGGCTCCATAGAGAGGGCAAAGCAGCTGGCGGACAGCATCCCCGGCAGCTTCCTGCCGGACCAGTTTGAGAACCCGGACAACCCGAGGGCCCACTACGAGACCACCGGCCCCGAGATATATGAGGATGCCGGCGGGGAGATAGACCTGCTGGTGGCGGGGGTGGGCACCGGAGGCACCATCACCGGGGCGGGCCGCTACCTTAAGGAGCGCATTCCCGGCCTTCGGGTGGTGGCGGTGGAGCCGGCCGGCTCCCCGGTGCTCTCGGGAGGCGAAGCCGGCCCCCACGGCCTGCAGGGCATCGGCGCCGGCTTTGTGCCGGGCGCTCTGGACAGGGAAATAATGGACGAAGTCATCACCGTCACCGACCAGCAGGCCTACGACGCGGCCCGGGAGCTGGGCCGCCGGGAGGGGCTGCTGGTGGGCATATCCTCCGGCGCGGCGCTCTACGCCGCCATGCAGCTGTTGAAGCGGCCGGAGAACAGCGGGAAGACCGCCGCGGTGGTGCTGCCGGACACCGGCGAGCGCTACCTCTCCACCCCTCTCTTCAAAATGTGAGGTGGGGAGATGGAGCGGATAATAGAGCGCACCTACCAGCGCCTGGAGCAGCTGGAGAGCGAATACCAGCAGTCAAAGCCCTGCTACGCCGGTTTTAAGGACGCGGTGCGCGGGGCCTCCGACCAGCTTCTCGGGGCGCTGTTTCCGAGACATGTGGCGGAGGAGTGTCCCGGCGCCCCCTGCCGCAGGGACCGGCTGGAGAGCGGGGCAAGGCTGCTGCTCAAGGCAATAAGCTATGTGGAGCCGCAACAGCAGGCGGAGCTCAAGACCGAGCGCTTCCTCGACACCCTCCCCGGCGTCTGGGAGGTAATTGGCAAGGACGTGCAGGCCGCCTACGAGGGTGACCCAGCCGCCCGCAGCACCGACGAGATACTGCTGGCCTACCCCGCCTTTACCGCCATCTGCATCTACCGCATGGCCCACCAGCTGTTGCTGCTGGAGGTGCCGCTGGTGCCAAGGATGATGACCGAGTACGCCCACGAGCTCACCGGCATCGACATACACCCCGGCGCCACCATCGGGCCGTATTTCTTCATCGACCACGGCACCGGAGTGGTCATAGGGGAGACCACCACCATCGGCCACCATGTAAAGCTCTACCAGAACGTGACCCTCGGGGCCAAGAGCTTTGAGGTTGGGGAGGACGGCGTGCTGGTAAAGGGGATAAAGCGCCACCCCGACATCGGCAACCGGGTGGTTATATACGCCGGGGCCACCATACTTGGGGGTGAAACCAGAATTGGCGACGGCTGCGTCATCGGCGGCAACGTCTGGCTCACCCGCTCGGTGGAGCCGGGCAAGCAGGTGGTGGCCCAGGTGTCGGAGCACAAAATACGGGACATGCGTGCCCCGGAGCCGGAAGGGGCGAAGGGCTGAGCAGTCCCCGCCCGCAGGAGAGGAGAAACGCGTGAAACAGCAGCCAAAGGTGTATATAGCAGGACCCGAGTGCTTCATGCCGGACGGCCGGGAGCGGGCGGAGCGCGCCCTCGAGCTCTGCCGGCGGTACGGCTTTGAGGGGCACTCTCCCGCCCTTGAGGAGGAGAACTTCGGCCCCAGGGTGGATTTTTCCGACCCCGACCGCAGGGCGGTGGCGGACGCCATCTGCCGCCGCAACATGTGGCTCATCGAGCACTGCGACATAGTAATCGCCAACTGCAACAACTTCAGAGGCCAGGAGCCGGACGGGGGGACCTGTTTCGAGCTGGGCTACGGCTACATAAAGGGCAAAAAGCTCTACTGCTTCCTGGAGGACATAAGGCCCTGCTTCGAAAAGTATGTGGGCAGCAAGATACCGGACAAAAACGGCACCCTGCGGGACGAGCAGGGCAGGTTTTTTGAGCGCGGGCCCCTCAACCTAATGCTCTCCGCACCCTCGAGAGTGGTGCAGGGGGACTTTGAGGCGGCGCTCAAGGCCGCCGCCCGGGACTTTTTCGGCGAGGAGGGCTGAGGCTGTGTTTATAGACAAAAACGGAGTTGTCCGCATGCCAAAGGCGTACCTTGCGGGCTTTCACATCTTCTATGAGGACTGCGACCAGCGGGGGGAGGAGCTAAAGCGCCTCTGCAGGAAGTACGGCATAATTGGCATCTATCCACCCGACCCGGAGCCTCAGGACCAGTTCCCGCCCTACCAGCCCAAGGACGGCAGCCTCGCCGAGGAGGAGTTCTACTATTTCACAAGGGACGTAAACCACATCCGCCGCAGCGACATGATCCTCGCCCAGCTGGAGGACTACCACGGCTGCGAGCCGGACAGCGGCACCGCCTTTGAGTGCGGGGCCTGCGCCGCTCTGGGCTACCGGCTCTACGCCTACTGCGACAGCACCGAGCCCCTGGTGGAGCGGATAAAATGCGAAAAGCACCGCCGGGAGGACGGGGTCTGGGTGGACGGCGACGGCAACTCCATAGAGGACTTCGGCTACCCCCTGAACCTCATGTTCAGCGGCTGCATGAAGGTGGCGGACAGCTTTGAGAACATGCTGCGCATGGCGAGGGCGGACTTTGACGCCGAGCTCATCGCCGCCGGCTACCCGCCCTTTGAGGTTAAGGACTGAAAAAGGCAAAAAAGAGCTCTCCGGGAGCATCCCCCGGAGAGCTCTTTTGTTTTGGGTTTTTTGGTGGGCCTGCTCAGGGCCTATTCTCCGTCCTGGCAGGTCTGCGGCGTTCCCAGCACACCCGGCTGCAGCTCCAGCCGCAGCTCGGCGGCGCCGAGAAGCCCTATGTCCTCCCGGTCGTGGGTCACCGCCAGCACGCAGAGACCCGAGAGTTCCCGCTTTATATACTCAATCGCCCGCAGCTTGGTCTGCCGGTCGAGACCCGAGAAGGGCTCGTCCAGCACCGTCAGCTCCCGGCGGGGGAGCACCGCCCTTGCGAGTGCCACCCGCCGGCTCATACCCCCCGAGAGCTCCCATACCGGCTTGTTCAGCGCCTGCCGGTCCTCCAGCAGCTCCATGAGAGCCTGCTCCGCACGGCTCCGCTCTATCTCCGGCAGCAGCCGGCAGATGTTGTCGGCGGCGTTAAGCCCCTGCAGCAGCCGGTCCTCCTGGAACATGGCGCTGCGGCTCACGGGGGCCAGCACCCGCCCGGCCGAGGGCCGCTCGAGGCCCAGCGCCAGCCGCAGAAGGGTGGTCTTGCCAAGGCCGGAGGGCCCGGTTATGCAGGTTATCCCGGCCGGAAAGCTGAGCTCCAGGGCGCTGAACACCGGCCTTCCCGGGTAGGCGAAGCTCACCTTTTCAAACCTCACCTCTGCTGCCATGGAACCACCCCCTCAAACCTTCTGCGCAGCCGGGAGAAGGCCAGCTGCACCAGCTTTTCAAACCCCCAACTCACCGCCACGATCACCACCGTGTAGGCGAAGAGCTCGCTTATGTTGAGGTTTATCTTGGAGTCGTAGAGCTTGCGGCCGAGGCTCCCGGCGGTGAGGCCGATGACCTCGGCGGCAACGCCGCTCTTCCAGCAGAGGCCGAGGGCAATGGTCATCCCGGCGCTTATATGCGCCGCCGCGGCCGGAAAGTAGATGTAGAGCAGCCGCCGCGCCCGGGACACTCCGAAGATCTCCGCCACCTCCAGCAGCTCTCCGTCGGCGGAGAGCAGCCCGGTAAGGGTGTTGGTGTATATCACCGGCAGCACCATCAAAAATGAGATGAGCAGCGCCAGCTGCCGGGAGCCCACCATTATGAGCGCCAGTATCACGAAGGAGGCCACCGGTATGGAGCGTATCACCGACATCAGCGGCCGCAGCAGCACCCGCACCGGCTGCAGCCACAGCGCCAGCAACGCCAGCAGCTCCCCCGACAGAAGGCCCAGCGCAAAGCCGGACCCTATGCGCAGAAAGCTGCCGGCCACCGCCCGGTAGAATTCCCCGGTGGTCACAAGCTCCAAAAATGTCCTTACAACAGAAATAGGTGAGGGCAGAAACAGCTCCTCGCCTATTATCATGCTGGCAAACTGCCACACGGCGATCCAGAAGAGGACCGCCGCGGCAGCATATATCCTGTTTTTACGCTCCAAAGTAGAATGCATCGTCCGGCAGTGCGCCTCCCACCGAGGAGGGGTCCTGCCCGTACAGCACCTCAAGGTAGGCGGAAACGGCAGCCTTCATCTCCTCACCGGTCATAAAGGTTATGTTGCAGTAGGGGAGAGCGGCCTCGATCACGGCAGCCTTGGCAATGCCCAGATTCTCGATGAGAACTGCGGCCTCGGCGGGATTGGCGTTTACATACTCCACCGACGCGGCGTACTCCTCCAGCATGGCGGCAAAAGCCTCCGGGTTCTCCTCGGCAAAGCTCTTGCGAACCACCAGGGTGCCGGTGACAACGGTGCCGTCGCTCACCTTTTCCCACTCCTCGGTGAGGTCAAGGGCTATGCGCACGTTGCTGTTCTGCATCTGGACCGAGGTCACATAGGGCTGGGGCAGAACTGCAATGATGTTCTCATCGGTGCTGCCCAGCAGCGCGGCAATCTCGGTGCTCTCCGACTTATATTCTATAGTAAGGTCGTTGTCCGGGTCAATGCCGTTCTCCGAGAGGATATTGCGGAAGATGTACTCGGGGGTGGTTCCCTGGCCGGTGGAGTAGACAGTCTTGCCGGCGAGGTCCTGGATGGAGTTCACGCTCTCGCCGTTCTCCACCACATAGAGCACTCCAAGGGTGTTGACGGCGGCCACAACCACCTCGCCCTCGGTCTTGTTGTAGAGCACCGACGCAAGGTTGCTGGGCACTGCGGCGCAGTCTATTTCGCCCTGTATGAGCAGCGGAGCCACCTCGTCGGCGGTGCCGTAGATGGTGTAGTCATAAGTGTTCTTGGTGTTGCCGGCGTCCGACTCGGTGAGCATGTAGCTCATGCCCATGGCGGTGGGGCCGCTGAGCGCAGCCACCTTTATGGTGGTGTAGCTGCCCTCGTCAGGGGTGACCTCGCCCTCCTGCTGGGCGCCATCGCCGGTGTTCTCGTCGGCGGGGGGGTTGGCGCTCTGGCAGCCGGTGAAGATGCTGATCACCAGCAGCAGAGACAGCAGCAATGCGGTAAGCTTTTTCATCTATCTTGTCTCCTTTCGGCAGTTAACTTGCCTGTTGCATGGGTATTATAGTATAATAAAACCCAATAATACGTTGCAGACGCAACCATAAAGGACTAAAAATCGTGAATTTTTCTCAAAAACTCCTCTCCCGCTGCAAACTGCTGGAGGGTGTGGACCGCCGGGTGGCGGAGGCCTGGGCCAGCAATATAAATGCAGTATACGCCCAGTACGGCAAAAACGACCTCATGCTCCTGCAGGGCGAGCCGGTGGATCAGGTGGGCATACTCTGCAGCGGCCGGGCGGTGGGGGAGCGCCTCGGGCGGGACGGCTCCGCCTCGGCGGTGAGCGAGCTGCGGGAGGGGGACCTTTTTGGGGACATACTCTCCGGCGCGGACGTGGTGAGCCCGGTGTCGGTGCGGGCGGAGAGCCGGGTGGAGGCGGTGTATGTGCAGCTGGAGGAGCTGCTGCGGCCCCGGCCCGGCTTTGAGGAGGTCTGCGCCGCGGTGGCGCTGCGGCTGGTGGGAGAGATATCCAACAAGTACTTTGAGCAGAACCGGCGCATCGCCATGCTCACCGCCAGCCGCCTGCGGGGCAAGGCGGCGAGGTACCTGCTGGGTTTTTCCGGCGGCAGGAGCAGCTTTAAGCTGCCCCACAGCCGGGAGGCAATGGCCCGGTACCTTGGCTGCGACCGCAGCGCGCTCTCGAGGGAGCTCTCCCGACTTGCGGCAGAGGGGATAATCGCCTTCAGCGGCCGGGAGTTCCGCCTTCTGCGCCCGGAGCAGCTGGAGGAGCTGGCGGGGTGAGCGATTTGGCCCATTTTTCGCAAAGGCGCCGGGGGCTTTTGTTTCAATTCACAAAATTTGCAAAAAGCTTCATTTTCCGGCAACAAATTGTTTACATCCGCCGGGGGCGATGTTATACTCTTGTCAAATAAATCAATCTTTAAAGCGGTACAGAGAGACCGGCAAGATTTCAAAGGGCCAGCCCTCAGGGGCTCTGGCCGGTGAAGCGTGGTCTTGCCGCCCGGCAGGATCATTTTTTTATGATTGATTTAAAACAACATAAAGGAGCTTCAAAATGGCAAAAGAAAAGGTAGTCATCGGTTCCGAGCCCATTTACGACGCCCGTTCCCTGGGCCCGGTAAAGATGGGCGTGCTGGGAGTGCAGCACATGTTCGCAATGTTCGGCGCCACCGTGCTGGTCCCGGTGCTCACCGGCCTTAGCATCTCCGCCACTCTGCTGTTTGCAGGCATCGGCACGCTGCTGCTCCACTTCATCACCAAGTGGCAGGTTCCGGCCTTCCTCGGTTCCTCCTTCGCCTTCCTCGGCGGCTACGCCGCCGTCGCCCCCCTGCTGGAGGATGGCAGCCCCAACCCGCTGCTGCCCTACGCCTGCTTCGGCGTGGCCTGCGCGGGCCTTGTGTATGTGGTGCTGGCTGGCCTCTTCAAGGCCTTTGGCGCCGCCAAGGTCATGAGGTACTTCCCCCCCATCGTCACCGGTCCTATCATCATCTGCATCGGCCTTACCCTTTCCTCCTCCGCCATCACCAACTGCTCCGCCAACTGGCTCATCGCCCTGGTGGCCATTGCGGTGGTCATTGTCTGCAACATCTGGGGCAGGGGCATGATAAAGATCGTCCCCATCCTTATGGGTGTGCTGGTCTCCTACCTGGTGGCTGCCGTCAGCGGTCAGTGTGATTTCACCGCCGTAAAGGAGGCCGCCTGGGTCGGCCTGCCCTTCCACCTCAAGGACACCGTGTTCGGCCTCTTCTCTGCCGGCAATGTGGACACTGCGCTGCTTCTCTCCTCGGTTATAACCATTATGCCCATCTCCCTCGCCACCATGATCGAGCACATCGGAGACATGTGCGCCATCAGCTCCACCGTGGAGCGGGACTTTATCAGCAGCCCCGGCCTGCACCGCTCGCTGCTGGGCGACGGCCTTGCCACCACCCTGGCCGCTCTCTTCGGGGCGCCTGCCAACACCACCTACGGTGAAAATACCGGTGTGCTGGTGCTCACCAAGGTGTATGACCCCAAGGTTGTGCGCATAGCCGCTGGCCTCGCCATCGCCCTCTCCTTCAGCCCCAAGTTCGCCGCCCTCATCTCCTGCATGCCCACCGCCACCATCGGCGGCGTGAGCCTGGTGCTCTATGGCATGATTTCTGCGGTGGGTGTTCGCAACGTGGTTGAGAACAAGGTGGACTTTACCAAGAGCCGCAACGTGCTCATCGCTGCTCTCATCATGGTCCTGGCCATCGGCATCAAGTATGCCACTCCCGCCGGCGCCATCGTCCTCGGCAGCATCAGCCTCTCCGGCCTCGCCGTGGCCTCGGTGGTGGGCATCCTGCTCAACGCCATCCTCCCCGGCAAGGACTACGAGTTCGGCGTGGACCACCAGGGCGACACCGCCGTCAACTTCAAGGTCTGAGCAACCGCCACACACAAGCCCCGCTCGAAAAACCTCTGAATTTCGCCTTGACACCGCTTTTTGCAAGTGCTATAATGTGCTGGCAGTGAGCGAGTGTGCTGGAATAGGCAGACAGGCACGTTTGAGGGGCGTGTGTCGTAAGGCGTACGAGTTCAAGTCTCGTCACTCGCACCAAACTCCCACCATGGTTCGCCATGGTGGGAGTTTTTCATTAGCATGGGCTTTGCTTTCTGCGCGGCGGAGATTTTCACCCCTCACAGAATAACCTCGCTGCCTTTGCCCAGGAAAAACTGCAGAGATAATCCGGTCTGCCGCGGGCAGGAGGTTTTGCTGCTGATGCAAAGGCTCGGGCCATTTGGCGGACAGGGTACTGGAGAGGCATGGCGCTCCGGGCCTTTTTCTTTTTACAAAACCCAGCGCACACACCCCGGCGGCTCGCAGACGGCCAACCCTTTCAATCCCGTCAGTATGTATCCTGGCGGCGGGTAACGGCTCTTTCCACCGGCCGGGGTTCTGTGGAGCCCCCACGCGTGCACAGCGGCGGCAACCGCGTCTGATCTGGCCCGGCTGCCGCCACTTGTATATGGACTGCGGTCGGCTCCTACACCGCCGCCGCAGCCGGGCGGGAGAGCAGTACCAGCAGCACCAGCAGGGCGACAATGAGGGCATATGACGCCACCAGCAGGGCGCTGCTGCGCGAAACAAGCGCGCCGCCTTTCTTCCTCTGCCGCTCCCAGATAATCCCCGTCGGGATGGAGCTGAGGTAGACGGCGCCCCACACCGCCCAGCCGAAGTGGCCCTGGCCGAGAGAGGAGAGGGCAGGGCTGGGCCCCAGCAGTTCTCCCAGCAGCAGCCCGAGGTAGAACATGCCGCAGGTGATGCCGGAGAATCGCGCCTTTCCCACCAGCGCGCCAAGGGCGGACACGCCCAGCGCCATCCAGTACAGCCCTCTGTGTAGCAGCCAGCCCCAGAGGTAGCTCTTGTGGGCCCAGTTGGACAGCAGCCCGACAAGGCTGGAGTCCGGAGCAGGCTGCAGCAGCAGCTGCACCAGCAGAAAAATCGCCGCGAAGATTCCCGCCGCCCCCAGCGCCCAGAGAGGTCGCAGCGCTGTAGCGCTTCGGCCGTGGGAGGCAGCTTCCGGCGGCGCAGCCTCAGCCGGGAGCTGCTCCAGCAGGTCGACGGAACAGCCCAGGGCCTTTGCCAGCTTAAAGAGATTCTCCGCGCTGGGCAGGCTCAGGCCGCCCTCCCATTTTGCCACCGCCTGGCGGCTCACCCCCACAAGCTCGGCCAACCGGTCCTGGGTGAGCCCTGCCGCCCTTCTGCGGCGCTTTATCCTGTCCCCGAGGGTCAATTATACTTCACTCCTTTCGGCTCAAATTTAACATCTTTTTGCGCCCGTTGCCACCAACCGTGCGCAACCTGAGGTTGCATTTGAAAAAAACGCCGGTGGCAGAACCTATGTCATGGTTATCTTTTTGTCCTGTCGGCATACTATGGTTGTGGGTTGAAACACCCTCCGGTCCGCGCCCATTCCTTGGCATATTGCACAAAAGAAAACCCTTGTTTTTGGTGATTATTTACATTAAAACCCTTGACAGAGGGCTGGCGGTGTGCTACATTATGGGCGTGGAAGCGAGATAGAAGGATCCCAGATGGTGTTGGGGATCTGCTCTGCAGAGGGAATGCAGAGAGGTGGCTGGTAACCACAGTGGGCGCGGTCAAGGGCCGCGCAGCCGGAAAAGGCAACTACAGTAGTTATTTAAGGAGGCCATTGTTATGAAATTTAAGAAGATCGAAGACGTAGAGAATTTTCTCAAGGTAATCAACCAGTGCGAGCACGATGTGTGGCTCGAGTCGGTTTACGGCGACAAGTTCAACCTCAAGAGCCAGCTTTCCCAGTATGTGGCCATGGGCGCCCTTCTCGGTGAGCGCGGCGATGAGCTGGAGCTGTTCTGCCAGACCAAGGCCGACGAAGCAAGGCTGCTCAACTACTTTGAGAGCCATCCTCAGATACTTTGAGCAGGAGTTTTAAACCCGGCGAGCAGCAGCTGCCGCGAAGGCGGCAGGGCAAAGAGAAGGCCGGGAGCGTAAATCGCTTTCACATCTCGGTTTAACACCAGCTGCCAAAACACCAGCGGGCGGACCCCAAAAGGGCCGCTCTTTTTTTCTGCTCTTTTGCAAAGCCCGCCCAAAAAGGGGCAAAAAACAGGGCTGCCCCGCTTTTTGAGTCAGCCCATCACTCTCATTATATTACCCTTTGGGCGCGGCATCAATGGATTTCACGGTATGTTAATCATTATCTACCTTCTGCACAAGCAAAAAGCTGTATATTTGCACACATTTACATATTGATAACCCATATAATCTGTGGTATATTACAACCAGAGAGAGGATGATACCAATGTACAGGTAAAAATCCTTAAGGGCTCAACAGGGAGTGAGCTCAATGGCACAGATTTCTGCCACAGAATCCTTCCAAATAGACTGCTCGTCTAAGAGCTAATGCGACAAAGAGTTTCGGCATGAGATCGCTAAGGGCAGAAAAGAAGGTGCCAAATCTGTAGAAAGAGAGGTTGACCAAATTGACGTTAGATAATAAGATCCACCAGAAATGACCCTCGTCTGTTAGGCGTAAAGAAGCCGGCGGATGAGGGTCGTTTCATTTGTGCCGGCGGTTGCACCGCCCTGGGCAAAACAGCAGGTTTGCCGTCCGGGAAGGGGAGAGCCCCTGCCCGCTTTTTTTCTGCCCAAAAGCGCTGGGATTATTGCCCGGGCGCGCCGCCCCTCCCGCCGCCCGGCAAAAGAGAGCCCGCCCCACATGGGGCGGGCTCTTTGCAGTCTGAAGGCGCTTTATTTCAGCACCGAAATGGCGTCGGTTATTGTCTTTTCGTAGGCCTCACGGCCGTACTTGTCCACCTCCGCCTTGTTCTTGGCACCGTGGGTGAGGCACCCGGCGCCGCCAATGCAGCCGCCGACGCAGGCCATGCCTTCAATGAAGTTCGCGTCCAGCACGCCCTTGCGCTTTTTGAAGAGGGCTATCTTGCACTGCTCAATCCCGTCGCAGGCCACGGCGTTGAGCTTGAAGTCCTCCATGCCCTGCTCCTTGAGAGCCTCGGCCACGGCATCGGAGAGCCCGCCGCTGCGGGCGAAGATGCGGCCGTAGTAGCTGGCGTTGTCCAGCACGTCCTCCGGCAGGGTGGTTATGTCTATGTCCCGGCTGTCAAAGAGTGCCTGCAGCTCCTCAAAGGTGAGCACCACGTCCACATAGGGCTTGACCCTCTCCAGCTGCGCCTCCGCCTTCTTGGCGGTGCAGGGTCCGATAAAGACGATCTTCGCGTTCTCGGTGGTGTCCTTGATATACTTTGCCAGCGCGCCCATGGGGGAGAGGTTGTGGGAGATGTAGGGCATAAGGTCCGGGAACTCGCTCTTGATGTAGCTCACAAATGCCGGGCAGCAGCTGCTGGTGAGAAAGCCTTTTTCCGCCAGCTCCTGGCTCTCGGTGTAGGCCACCATGTCCGCGCCGAGGGCGGTCTCAATCACCGTGTGGAACCCCATGCGCTTGAGCCCGGTTATCACCTGGCCCAGCTTTGCGTAGGAGAACTGGCTGGAGATGGAGGGCGCCACCATGGCGTAGATCTTGTAGTTGCGGCCCTGCTCGCTCTTCTTTATGAGGTCGATGACATTGAGGATGTAGGACTTGTCCTGAATGGCGCCGAAGGGGCACTGGTAGACGCAGGCGCCGCAGGCGATGCACTTGCTGTTGTCTATCTGAGCGGTCTTCTGCTCGTTCATGGAGATGGCGTTTATCTTGCAGGCGTTCTGGCAGGGCCTAGTGCGGCTCACAATGGCGGTGAAGGGGCAGACCTTGGCGCAGGCGCCGCACTCAATGCACTTGGAGCGGTCGATGTGGGCCACATGGTTGTGGTCAAAGGTAATGGCGCCCTGGCGGCAGACGTCCTCGCAGCGGTGGGCAAGGCAGCCCCGGCAGGCGCTGGTCACCTCGTAGCCGCCCACAGGGCACTCGTCACAGGCGATGGGGATTACCTCAATCACGTTGGGGTTCTCCTTGTTGCCGCCCATTGCCACCTTTACCCGGTCGCCCAGGATTGCCCTCTCCTTGTAGACGCAGCAGCGCATGGTGGGGGTGTTGCCGGGGACGATTATCTTGGGTATCTCAAGGATGTTCTCAAGCAGTGTGTCGTTCCAGGCCTGCCGGGCGACCTCCCGCAGCACCTTGTACTTGAGGTGCTGCACCTTGGTGTCAAATTTTTTCATAGGCGTCCTTTCCTTAGAAGTAGCTTACTTTAATGCGCTTGCCCATGCGCTTCAGGCACTCCGAGAGCTCCTTTACAAGGTTCATCTTTATGCTGAAATTTATGGGCAGGTCGGGGTTCTGGTGGGCGGGATTGATTGCCCGGCCCACGAAGAAGTTGATGTCGGTGGCCTCCTCAAACAGCAGCCGGCAGATTAGCGCCGCTCCGTCCCGCTTCTGGCTCCACTGCTCGTACTTTTCGTTGCCCTCCAGGTAGTCCCTCGCGTACTCCAGCACCTTGTTTATGGTGATGACCCCCTCGGTCACCAGATCCACCCCCTCCAGTTCCGCTATGGGGGGCACGTCCGAGCGCTCAAAGTTGAGGCTGGCCCGAAGGGGCTTGCCCAGGTACTTTGCCGCAATGGATGAGGTGGTGCCGCCGCAGATTATGTGCTTGCCCTCCTTGGAGAAGAAGAGCGCCATCATCCGGTTGGCGTCGTCCCGGTTGGAGGGCGGGCCAAACAGCAGGTTCATGGGCTCGCGCTTGCGTATGCGCACCACGCAGGCGGTGGCGTCGTCCCCGGGCTGCTCGCCGTAGAGCTTGAACACCTCGTCTATCAGGATGGTGGAGAGGGTCTTGGCGGTGTAGCCCGCCCCGGAGATGGTCTCCATAAAGTCCGCTATGTCGCTCCACTTCCAGCCGAAGTTGTAGGAGATGCCGATCCCCGCGTGGGGGCAGCCGTCGCTCATGGCCACGAATATGTCGTTCTCCCGGAGCTTGATGACGCTCTGGTAGATCTTCTTGCCGCCGATGTTCATCTCGGTCTTGGGGTAGTCGTAGACCTTAAAGTCCCGGATGCAGATTACCATGGGGTTGTCGTACTGGATTATCTCGGCGGTGTCGTTGTTGATGAGGTGGATTATGGTAAAGGTGGAGTAGGCGACTCCCCTCACCGAGCAGACCGGCAGGGTGTCGGCGATGGTGGCCACGCACTCCTCCAGCGGTAGCCCCTCGCTCATCATGGTGGAGATTATCTTGGAGGTGAGGGTGGAGAGTATACTGGCCTTAACCCCGCTGCCAAGACCGTCCGCCAGGACTATTACGGTGGAGTTCTCATCCTGTTCCACCACGTCCACATGGTCGCCGCAGAGCTCCTCGCCGAAGTGGTTTACGCTTTTGTAGCCGATATCGGCGCAAAGGTCATTCATCACTTATAGACTCCTTGAGCTTTGAAAGGGCTATTTTGGTTTCGGCCGCGGTCTCGCCCAGCAGAGAAGCGATCTCCTGCACAATGCGCATCTGCTTCTCCACCACCTTGTCCGCAACCTCAACCGTCTTGCGGCTTATGTCTTCTTTCTTCTCCCGCTCCCGCTGCTCGTCGGTGACGTCCCGCATGATGCAGACCAGCATCCGGCTCTCACGGTCGTACACCACCGTCTGCTCCACAAAGCGCTTGTACTCCGCCAGGTACTCCCGGCTGTTGTAGACGCCGCGCCCGGTCTCCAGCACCTGCAGGAACACCTTGGGGTCGAGTATCCTGACCACCTGGTCCCCCAGCACGTCGGAGGCGGAGCGGATGTTCATTATCTCCCTCGCGGCCGCGTTTATCTGCTGGACCTCCAGCTTGTCGTTGAGCACTATGAGGCCGTTGGGGGTGTTTTTAACAATGGTGTCGGAGAAGCTCTCCGCCTTGTCCTTGAGGTAGGGCAGGCACATGGAGACCTCCGCCTTGCCCTCTATAATGGCAACCGCCTTCTCCCGGCAGGTGTTGTAGCCGCAGGAGCCGCAGTTGAGCTCGTCCGATGGCTTGAACTTGCCCATCTGGTGCAGCACGGCAGTAATCTGCTCCTCGGTGGGCTGGGTCTTCTGCTGCAGCAGCAGGTCAAACCGCTTGCGCAGCTTTATCTCCTCCGGCTGCTCCACATCGAAGTCGTTGGGACCCGCATAGGATGCCACCGCCACATAGTCCTTGACCGGAGAGCGGTGGTACTTTTCCATAACCGGGCCGCCGATGCAGCTGCCCACACAGGCGGACATCTCAATAAAGCAGTTGTGCACCTTGCCGCTCTCGATGTCCCGCAGAGCCGCAATGCAGTTCTCCACCCCGTCCACCGCCATGTAGGAGTAGCCGGTGGAGGTGAAGTCCATGGTCTTGAGGATGCCTCCGGTGGTGGGGAAGAACCTTGCCCTCGAGTTGGGGTTGTCTACTATCTCCTTTTTGAGCTCTATCTTCTCGGCGGTAAGCCAGTTGGTGAGCTCCTCAAAGGTGAGCACCGCGTCTATTATGTCGCTGTAGCGCTCCGCCTCGTCCTTTTTCGCAACGCAGGGGCCTACAAAAACCACCTTGGCGTTGGGGTAGCGCTCCTTTATGTTTTTGCCGTGGGCCTGCATGGGGGAGAGCACGTCCGCCAGAAACTGCAGCTCGCCAGGGAAGTACTTCTGTATGAGAAGGTTCACCGAGTGGCAGCAGGAGGAGATGACCACATCCTGCTTGTCCTCGCGCAGTATGCGCTCGTACTCCGTCTTGACGATGCTGGCGCCGATGGCGGTCTCCTCAACGTCAAAAAAGCCCAGCTTCTTTACCGCCTCCCGCATGGCCTCAATGCCCACGCCGTCGTAGTTGGCAATAAAGGAGGGCGCGAGGCTCACGAACACCGGGTCGCCGCTCTGCAGCAGCACCTTCACCTTTTCGGTGCTGTCCACAATTTCCTTTGCGTTCTGGGGGCAGACCACAAAGCACTGGCCGCAGAGTATGCACTCGTCCTCAATTATGTGGGCCTGGTTGCCGGAGAAGCGTATGGACTTTACGGGGCAGTGCCGGATGCATTTGTAGCAGTTTTTGCAGTTTGATTTTTTTAAGGTCAGACAGTGGGCCATCGCCGCTACATCCTTTCCTGGTTGAGTTTGCCGAGAACGTTGTTGTCAAAAAATTCCTTAAAGTTCTCCCGGGTTACCCCGGTGAACACCTGGTCGTCCACCTGGACTGTGACCCCGATACGATTGCACTTGCCGACGCAAAAGCTGCCGGCAAGTGTCACATCGCTATCGAGGCCATGATCTTCAATTGCTTTCTGGAACAGGCCCACCACCTCTTCGGAGCCCTTGAGGTGGCAGGAGCTGCCCACGCAGACCTGAATGATCATAGCGCTCTATTCCTCTTTTTATGCCTTTGCGAGAACCTGCTTCTCGAAGAACTCCTGCACCGTGTCGGGGGAGACCGAGAAGAACTCGTCGTCCACCGTCACGCAGACCCCCTGCTGGCACTTGCCCATGCAGAAGGTGCCGCCCAGCTCCACCTTGTCGCCAAGGTTGTTCTGGGATATGAGGTACTGCAGCTGCTCCACCACCTGGCGGGAGCCCTTGAGATGGCAGGAACTGCCGATGCAAACGGTTATCTTCATACTAAATCTCCTTTTTACTCAAAATCCACCACGTCCACCCAGGAGAGCAGGAACTCGCGCTCCTTTTCGTTGCCCTTGACCGACTGGGAGGCGGCCACAATGGGCATCCACTTCTGGACGTACTGCTTGGCGGTGTTGCTCTTCTCGCAGAAGAGCCTCAGGTACTCGTGGGCGCCCTCAATGTCCCCGTCCAGCCAGAACAGCAGGTAGGTCCTGGCGGCGTCGGCGGAGGCGTTGCCCTGGGTGGCGTGGGACCAGTCCAGGATGTAGGGGGTGCCGTCCTCGGTGATTATGATGTTGGAGGGGTTGAAGTCGCCGTGGCAGAGCTTGTTGTGCCGGGGCATGGCCTCAAGCCTGGTGTGCAGGTCGTAGCGGGTGGTGGCGCTTATGTCCGCCTCGCTTATCTTGCGGTTCATCTTGTCCTTGAGCTTGTTGAGCAGCGGGCAGGTCTTGCTGTGCATCTGCAGCTGCAGGTCCACAAACAGCTCCATGAACTCCTGCTTGCGCTCCGGCTCCTCCTGCATCATGCGGGCAAGGGTCTTGCCCGCGATGTATTCGGAGACGATGGCCCACTTGCCCTCCACCAGGGTGACCTCGAGCACCTTCGGGATGTTGAGGCCGGTGGTCTCCACCCTTGCCTGGTTGAGCGCCTCATTGAGCACGTCGGATTTGGAGAAGCCTTCGTTGAACACCTTGATGCAGCGGTCACCGTCCCGGTAGACCGTCTTGGTGTTCCGGACTGCTATTACCCTGTCAAGTTTCATTTCCCGTTCGCCCTCCTCTTATATGTTCTTGTTGATGCCGTTCTTGGCCCTCAGGAAGGCCTGCTTGACATCGTGAACGTCAAGGCTCGCCAGCTGCTTCTCGCTGGGGGTGGGCAGCTCGGCAAAGGTCTTGCCGTAGTAGGCGTTGAGGTACATCTGCTTGATCTCGCTCATCAGCGGGTAGCGGGGGTTGGCGCCGGTGCACTGGTCGTCGAAGGCCTGCTCCACCATGGCGTCCAGCCTCGCGAGGAAGTCCTGCTCGTCCGGCACATAGTCCCTGATGGTGGGCTTGATGCCGACGGTAGCCTTGAGGTCGTCGATGGCCTTAATGAGGTTCTTGAGCTTCTCCTGGTCGTTGCGGCCCTTGATTCCCAGGTAGTCCGCGACCTCGGCGTAGCGGGCGAGGGTGTGGGGGTGGTCGTACTGGGAGAAGGTGCCCATCTTCACCGGCACCTCGGCGGCGTTAAAGCGCAGCACCTCGTCTATCATGAGGGCGTTGGCGACGCCGTGGGGCAGGTGGTGGAAGGCGCCCAGCTTGTGAGCCATGGAGTGACAGACGCCCAGGAAGGCGTTTGCGAACGCCATGCCGGCCATGGTGGCGGCGTTGGCCATCTTCTCGCGGGCCTCGATGTCGGTCTGGCCGTTCTCATAGGCCCTGGGCAGGTAGTCGAAGATCACCTTAAGGGCCCGCAGTGCCAGAGCGTCGGTGTAGTCGGTGGCCATGATGGAGGCGTAGGCCTCGAGGGCGTGGGTCACCGCGTCGATGCCGGAGGCGGCGGTGAGGCCCCTCGGAGCGGACATGTGGAAGTCGGTGTCGATGATGGCCATGTTGGGCAGCAGCTGGTAGTCGGCAAGGGGATACTTGACCCCGCTCTGCTCATCGGTGATGACCGCGAAGGGGGTGACCTCGGAACCGGTGCCGGCGGAGGTGGGGATGGCGATGAAGTAGGCCTTCTCGCCCATCTTCGGGAATGTGTAGACCCTCTTGCGGATGTCCATGAACCGCATGGCCATGTCCATGAAGTCCACCTCGGGATGCTCGTACAGCACCCACATTATCTTGCCGGCGTCCATGGCGGAGCCGCCGCCCAGGGCGATAATGCAGTCCGGCTTAAAGGCGCGCATCTGCTCGGCGCCGGCCTTGGCGCAGGCCAGGGTGGGGTCGGGGGCCACGTCAAAGAAGGTGGTGTGCTGAATGCCCATCTCGTCCAGCTTGTCGGTGATGGGCTTGGTGTAGCCGTTGTTGTAGAGGAAGCTGTCGGTGACGATAAACGCCTTCTGCTTGCCCATCACATTCTTGAGCTCGTCGAGAGCCACCGGCAGGCAGCCCTTCTTCATGTAAACCTTCTCAGGCGCTCTGAACCAAAGCATATTTTCCCTTCTCTCGGCGATAGTCTTGATGTTGATGAGGTGCTTTACACCCACGTTTTCGGAGACGCTGTTGCCGCCCCAGGAACCGCAGCCGAGGGTGAGGGAGGGAGCGAGCTTGAAGTTGTAGAGGTCGCCGATGCCGCCCTGGGAGGAGGGGGTGTTGACCAGTATGCGGCAGGTCTTCATCCTCTCGCCGAACTCGGCGAGCTTCTCCTTCTCGGTCACGGCGTTGAGGTAGATGGAGGAGGTGTGGCCATAGCCGCCGTCGGCAATGAGGTGCTCCGCCTTGCTGAAGGCGTCCTCAATGTCCTTGGCCCGGTACATGGCGAGCACCGGGGAGAGCTTCTCATGGGCAAACTCCTCCGAAAGCTCCACGCTCTCCACCTCGCCAATGAGGATCTTGGTGCCCTCCGGCACCTTGACACCGGCGAGAGAGGCGATGGTGGCGGCCCTCTGGCCGACTATCTTGGCGTTGAGCGCGCCGTTGATGATTATGGTCTTGCGGACCTTCTCGGTCTCGGCGGGGTCGAGGAAGTAACAGCCGCGGGCGGCAAACTCGGTCTTGACCGCGTCGTACACCCCGTCCAGCACGATGACCGACTGTTCGCTGGCGCAGATCATGCCGTTGTCGAAGGTCTTGGAGTGGATTATGGAGTTGACAGCCAGCAGGATATCGGCGGTGTCGTCGATGATGGCGGGGGTGTTGCCAGCGCCCACGCCCAGAGCCGGCTTGCCGCTGGAGTAGGCGGCTTTCACCATTCCGGGGCCGCCGGTGGCGAGGATTATGTCCGCCTCCCTCATGAGCATGTTGGTCATCTCAAGGCTGGGGATGTCGATCCAGGAGATGATGTCCTCGGGGGCGCCGGCGGCCACTGCAGCCTCCAGCACCACCTTGGCGGCGGCTATGGTGCAGCCCTTGGCCCTGGGGTGGGGGCTTATGATTATGCCGTTGCGGGTCTTGAGGGCCACAAGAGTCTTGAAGATGGCGGTGGAGGTGGGGTTGGTGGTGGGGATGACCGCGGCGATGACGCCGATGGGCTCCGCAACCTTCTTGATGCCGTAGGCCGCGTCCTCCTCAATGACGCCGCAGGTCTTGGTGTTCTTGTAGGCGTTGTAGATGTACTCGGCGGCGTAGTGGTTCTTGATTACCTTGTCCTCCACAACACCCATGCCGGTCTCCTCCACGGCCAGCTTGGCAAGGGGAATCCTCGCCTTGTCGGCGGCGGTGGCGGCAGCGAGGAAGATTTTGTCCACCTGCTCCTGGGTGTAGGTGGAGAAGATCCTCTGAGCGTTGCGAACCCTCGCGATGGCGGCCTCGAGCTTCTCGACGCCGTCAACGATCTCGTAGTTTTTGTTCTCCATGTGGTCCTCCTATTGTCAGTTATTGCTTATTAACATGCTTAGGTGAGCTAATGAGAGCGCCAGGTTTTCCCTCTGCAGCGACACACCCTCCGGCACCGTCACCATCCCCGGGGCAAAGTCCCATATGGCGGTGACGCCGCCCTCCAGCATCGCGTCGCAGACCTGCTGCGCCGCCTGCTGCGGCACCGTTATGATGCCGATGCGTATCTGCTGCTGGCGGCAGAACTCACAGAGCCGGTCCATCGGGTAGACCCTTTTGCCCGAGCCGGTGGCCCCGAACTTCTCCGGGTCAATGTCGAAGGCGGCCGCTATCTCGAGGCCGTAGTCGTTAAACCCGTCGTAGTCCAGCAGCGCCCGGCCCAGCTTGCCTGCCCCCGCTATAACCGCGCGGTTGGGGCGGGAGAGGCAGAGAAAGCTCTCAAGACGCTTGATGAGTTCGGCTGTCTCATAGCCGATTTTGGGCTTGCCGGCTCCGCTCACCGACGCGAGATCCTTGCGGACCTGCACGTCTCCAAGACCCAGCGCCCTTGCTATCGAGGCCGCGGAAACGGTGGGGTTCTCTGCGGCACAGCTTCGCAGGTACTGCAGATACACCGGTATCCGGCCAAGGGTAGCCCTTGAGACGGTCTTCTGTTCCGTTTCCTTCACCTCCTTTTAGCCTTTTTCGGCTGCAAGACCATATTATCATCCTTTTTCCCGCCGGGGAATTATTAGATTGTTATATCGGTAATATATTTACCGATATATCATCTATCGGATGGGCCGATACGGCCAGGAGGCAAAGGTTTCGGGTTAAAAAAACCGGCGCGGGGCCGGTTTTGGCGCGGCTACCCCAGCACCTCCCGCCTGCAGCGGCAGAGGGTGGTGACGAAGGTGTCGTCCAGGGCGGTGAGGCGGTAGTCCCGCCGGCGGATGAGCAGGTCCTTGAACGGCCGGGAGAGCTGCTGCTCCAGCGGCAGCTGAACCAGGCCGAAGCGCCGGAGGGTCTGCTCCGGCACGGGGGAACAGAGGGTATAGGCCGAGGGGTTGGCGGCCAGCAGCTCCAGCTGGGTGGCCCGCTCAGACAGCGAGACCCTGCGCCCACCTGCTCCGGCGGGCCGCTCCTCCCGGGCGGGTTCCGGAGCGGGGGATGGGGCGAGGTCGTACTGGGAGATTTCAATGAGCTCTTCGAGGTCCTTGCGGCAGACCTCCTGCAGCCCGGCGAGAGGGGAGGCGGTGCTCGCCACCAGAAGCTGCCGGAACTCCGCCGCTAGCTCGTAGACCAGCCCCTTCTCCTCCAGCGCCGCCTTGAAGTAGCGGTCCTGCTGCTGGGGGTAGCGTATTATTCCCAGCCTGCTGTCGGAGGTGGCGACGCTCCTTATGGTGGAGAAAGCCCCCGCCTCCCGGAAGCTGAGCTCAGCGTCCTGGGTGCCGATATCCGCGCAGAACTCCACAAATGCCTTTGCAATGTATCCGGCGCCCGGCGCCATGAGGGAGAACCTGCGCTTCACCGTCCGCTTTGAGCGGAAGATGGTCTCAACCTCGTCTATCTGGCCCAGTATCTTCCGGGCGTACTCCACAAACTCCTCCCCCTCGGGGGTGAGTATCATGCCTCTTGCGGAGCGGTCGAAGATGCTAATGCCAAGGTCCGACTCCAGTTCCTTTATTGAGCGGCTGAGGTTGGGCTGCGCCACCAGCAGCGACTCCGCGGCCTTGTTGATGGACCCGGCCCTTGCCACCTCCACTGCGTATTTCATGTGCAGTATGTTCATTTAGGAGCGTCCTTTAGCAAAATGTAAATAATTACTTTATTAAAAATATAGTACCAGATACCGGCCGCCTGCGTCAAACAAAATTGTAAAACTCCGCTGCAAAAAAGCCTCCCAAAGCGCAAAAAGGAGGCCTCCCGCCCGTGGAGGCCTCCTTCAGGAGAGAAATCAGAGCTTTTTAAGGCTCTCGGTGACAAGTTTTGCAAAGCCCTCGGCATCGGCGTTTATCACCGCGCCGCAGTTCTTGCGGTAATGCCGGTGGAGGTACTTCTGGTAGTAGCTCTCGAGATCCATGCCGTTGGCCCGGGTGCGCAGCTCGGTGACGGTGCGGCCGCGGGTGTGCTCGCCCACCAGGTCCACCTCAACATCGGTGTAGAGTATCTCGTAGAGGCTGGGGTCGATAATATAGGCTATGGCGTTGGCGTCGCAGATGTTGTAGGTCTTCTTGTTGCGGGCCTTGCTGCTTATGGTGTAGAAATCCATGAGCTCCACCGCCAGCTTGCCGCCCTTGGTGTCAATCTGCTTCCAGGACTCCACGGTGGCGTCGTCCACCGAGGCCATGTTGGTGGAGTTTATGGAGTGCATTATAATGGGCACCCCGCCCTCAAACACCACATAGGCGCTCTCCGGGTCCACCCAGATGTTGTACTCCGCCGAAGGGGTCACGTTGCCGCCGTAGGTGTTGCCGCCCATGAGGGTGATGTAGGCGATCTTCTCCTTGAGCTCGGGGTAGCAGATGAAGAGCAGAGCTATGTTGCAAAGGGGTCCGAGGGGGGCAATTACCACCTTGTCCTCGCTCTCCCGCAGTATCTTGGCGATGAGATCCACCGCCTTCATGTCCACGGGTTTGAGGTTGTGGGTGGGGAACACCGGGCCCTCAAGGCCGCTCTCGCCGTGCACCTTTTTGCCGGCGCTGCGGTCCAGAGGGAAGAGCATGGGGTCGGCGCAGCCCATGGCCACCGGAATATCCCCGCGGCCAAAGTAGTTAAGCACGTTGAGGGCGTTCTGGGTGGTGTTCTCAACGGTGGAGTTGCCGCAGGTGGTGGTTATGGCCTTTATGTCTATCTTGTCGCTGGCAAGAGCCAGCATTATTGCGAACACGTCGTCGTGGCCGGGATCGCAGTCGATGATTACAGGTATCTTGCTCATTGTATCTTCATCCTTTCCCTTACCAGCAGTACTTTTTGAACATTTCGCGGAACATGTCGTAGTAGAGCTTTCCGTCGGTGGTTATGGCCACCTTGCACTTCTGCCGGGCGCCGTCGCCGCCAAAGTAGTCCTTGGAACCGGCGAGGTCGCAGATGGTGATGCCGGTGGTAAGGGGGGAGCGGGTCTCAATGTCCACATAGCAGTCCACCCACTGGGCGAGGTTCTCGTCCAGCACCGCCGCCACCGTAACCGCGTCGCAGAGGGGATAGTGCCGGCTCTGCATTATGCGCAGGCACACGTCCTTTACCTCGGGGTTGATGTTCTCCGGCATGAGCTCCTCCATCTGGTCCCCCTCCATGGCGCAGGGAGGCAGGGCGTTGAGCCCCACCATAACAATGGGGATGCCGGTCTTAAACACAATGTCCGCCGCGTGGGAATCGTGGCAGATGTTGGCCTCGCCAAAGGGGCCCATGTTGCCCTGGGTGGTGGAACCGCCCATTATTACAATGCGCTTTACCAGCTTCTTGAGGTCGGCGTACTTGAAGAAGGCGATGCCCAGGTTGGTGAGCGGGCCGACAGCGATTATCTCCAGCTCCCCCTTCGCCTTTACCGCCTCTTCATATATGACGTCCCAGGCCTTCTTTTCGTCCAGCTTTACATCCCCCGGGTCCAGCTCCACCGTGCCGAGACCGGTGGGCCCGTGGGCTCCCGGCGGCACGTCCACAGGCTTTAGCATGTGGGTGCTGGCGCCGGCGGCAAGCCGGGTGCCGCTCATGCGGAACAGCCGGTAGATGCCCCTTGCGTTGCGGGTGACCGTCTCAAGGGTGTTGTTGCCGGGGACGGTGGTCACCGCGCGGATGTCGTACTTGTCGCTGGAATTAAGCAGCATCCATGCGAAGAAATCGTCAATGCCCGGGTCCGAGTCAAATACCACAGGTATCCTGCTCATATAAACGCCTCCATACTGTTTATTAATCTCAATGTATCATTTGTTAAAAGGTTTTAGCAATAAGACAAATCCACCAAACTTTTTATTCAGTTTTCGGTATAATGCCTAACCCCGCTCGCCGGCCAGCCGCCGCCAGGCGGGAAAGTGCCCGCAGCTCTGGCCCCGGGGCCCGCCGGGCCCAGCCAGTCGCAATGTGCAAGAAAAAGACCAAAAGCTTGAGTAAAGCTTGCTTTTTGCAGCCAAAATTGCACACTATGGCTGCGTTTGTGCAATTTAAACATTTAGACAGTGCAAATAAAGTCGAATATCTGCAAGCATAACAATTTACCGAACCACATTAAAGTGATAAACTTAACATTAGATTGGCAGAGTGTAATCCAATTCTCCGCCGGAAGGATATGTAAATCAGATGAATAAAGTCAACGGCAGCCGCGTCTCCCTGTGGCGGGAGGCGGTGGGATACATGTCACTTGCGTTTGCAGTGCTGTTTTTCTCCGGCATCTTCAGCTCCGCCACCGGCTGGACCCAGCTGTTTGATTTTCAGGCCATAGTGGGTTCCTACGGGCCGGAGGTCAACATGACCGGCGGCGTCGGAGTCAAGGAAGGGTTCATGCAGGCCATCAGCATCGCTCCGGTAATGGTTTTTTCGGTGGCGTTTATCGGCTGCATCGAACACCTCGGCGGCCTCAGGGCCGCCCAGAAGCTGCTCACCCCGCTGCTCCGGCCGCTTATGGGGGTGCCGGGGGTTTGCGGCCTCGCCATGATCCTCAACTGGCAGAGCTCCGACGCCAGCGCCGCCGTGGCCCGCAGGCTCTACGACGAGGGCCGCATCTCGGACATGGAGCGGGAGAGGCTGGTGTCCTACATGTTTGTGACCGCCGCCACCATAGGGGTGTTTTTCAGCAACGGCGCCATCCTGCTGCCCTACTTCGCCTGCCACAGCGGCATTGTGCTGGTGGTGATAATGGCCATGAAGTTCCTTGCAGGCAACCTCGTGCGGCTCTACCAGTTGGCGTTTGAGCGCCACAGGGTGCCGGTGAAGCTGGCAGATACAGGAGCTTTCGAGGAGTCCGGCGGAGTTCAGGAGAAGAAGGGCCTTGTGGACGTGTTCATGGACAACGCCGCCCAGGGCTTCACCCTCTGGTTCAAAAAGCTGGTGCCGGCGGTCATATTCGGCTACGTGGTGGTGCGGGTGCTGGAGGTGACAAACCTCATGCAGGTCATAAGCACCGTCTGCGGCCCGGTGATGGGCCTCTTCGGACTTCCCGGCGAGGCGGCGGTGCCGCTCATAACCGGCTACATGACCCTCATGGCCGGCTGCACCAGCGCAGCAGCCCTGGTGCAGAGCGGGGTTATGAGCAGCGTCCAGGTGACGGTTCTTTTCCCGATGATGTACTGCGTCGCCAGCCACCTCATATATGTGGGCCGGGTGCTGGGCGCCTCGGGGGTGGACTCCAAAAAGTACTCCCTTTTCCTCGGCAGCGGCATTGTCTGCGCCATTGTCAGCGGCATCATAATGAACATAATCCTCTAAGGAGTTTGCAGCATGGATAAACAGGCGATAATAGCCAGCATAGACCGCTGGTTTGCGGAAAACGGCGGCAGAATGGCGGAGATAAGCAAACGCATCTGGGAGTTTGCCGAGCTTCAGTTCAAGGAGAAGCGCTCCAGCGAGCTGCTTATGCAGCTGCTGCGGGAGGAGGGCTTCAGCATAGAGTGCCCGGTGGCCGGCATGGACACCGCCTTTGTGGCCACCTACAAAAACGGCGACGGCCCGGTGGTGGCCACCCTCGGGGAGTACGACGCCCTGGAGGGCCTCGGCTGCGAGATAGCCGACAGCTACAGGCCCACCGGCGGCCCCGGCCACGGCTGCGGCCACAACCTGCTGGGCACGGGGGCCGCGGCGGCAGCCATCGCCGCCCGCCGCGCCATGCAGGAGCTGGGCATAGAGGGCAGCGTCAGGTACTACGGCTGCCCCGCCGAGGAGGGCGGCAGCGCCAAGGTGTTCATGGTGCGCGAGCACCTATTTGACGGGGTGGACGCGGTTATATCCTGGCACCCCGCCAACGCCAACATGGTGTCCGAGGCGAGGGCCATGGCCATAATGTCGGTGCGCTACCGCTTCACCGGCCGGGCCGCCCACGCGGGGGTCTGCCCGCACCTGGGGCGCAGCGCCCTCGACGCGGTTATACTCATGGACGTGGCGGTAAACTACCTGAGAGAGCACGTCCAGCCCGACACCCGCATACAGTGCGTGATAACCAACGGCGGAAAGGTGCCCAACGTGGTGCCGGACGAAGCCGAGATATGGTACTACATAAGGGCCCCCAAAAAGCAGGACCTGGACCATGTGTTCTCCCGCATGAACCTCATCGCCGAGGGCATGGCCCACGCCACCGAGACGGCGGTCAGGTGGCGGGTGGGGGCGGGGGCATCCTGCAACGGCATGCCCAACAGCGTCATATCCGATATGCTCCGGCGCAACCTCCAGCTGCTGGGCGGGCCGAAGTTCAGCCCCGAAGACTGGGAGATGGCGAAGAAGCTGAACAGCGAGGTTTCCCTGCAGGAGAAGGCTCAGAGCATGTCCCAGATGTACGCCATAAACGACCCGGAGATTTATAAGCTGGACCTCTGCGAGTATGTCCAGACCGCCACCCAGCGCGGGGTGGTGGCCCCCTATTCCGGGGACGGCAGCGACGTTGCCTGGCAGGCGCCCAGCGCCCAGGTCAACACCTGCTGCCAGCCGGTGGGCACCGGCAACCACAGCTGGCAGCAGGTGGTCTGCTCCGGCTCCTCCATCGGCCAGAAGGGTATGCTGGCCGCCGCCCGGGTGATGGCGGTGAGCTTCTGCGAGGCGCTCTGCGACCGGGAGATGCTGCGGGCCGCAAGGGCCGAGCTGGACGCCCAGCTGGCGGCCTACCCCTACTCCTGCCCCATACCCCCGGAGGTAATGCCAGGGGACGAGGACTAAAAAACCACAGCCATTTTGAGATATAAGAGGAAGAGAGAATGAACGTTAAAGACCTGGTGGAAAAGTATCACGACGACGTGGTGAGGGTGCGCCGTCACCTGCACAAGCACCCCGAGCTCAGCGAAAAGGAGTACGAGACCTGCAAATACCTCTGCGCGGAGCTGGAAAAGTGCGGCATACCCTACGAGGTGACCCCCTCCGGCCGGAGCATAGTGGCCACCGTAAAGGGGGACCACCCCGGCAGGACCATCTGCCTTCGTGGGGACATCGACGCCCTGCCCATAGAGGAGGCCACCGGCCTTCCCTTTTCCTCGGTGAACAAGGGCATAATGCACGCCTGCGGCCACGACGCCCACGGGGCCATGGCCCTCGGCACCGCCATGGTGCTGAACTCCATGAAGGACAGGCTGCACGGCAGCGCCAAAATCGTCTTTCAGGAGGCGGAGGAGACCATGTTCGGCGCCCAGCATGTGCTGGACTCCGGCCTGCTGGACGGCTGCGACAACTCCCTCATGCTGCATGTGGTGGTGGACAGGGACACAGGCGTTTTCGTCACCAACTACGGGGTGCGCTGCGCAAAGGTGGGCTCCTGCAAGATACGCATCGATGGCCGCGCCGGCCACTCCTCCCGCCCCGAGCAGGCGGTGAACCCCATCCTCATCGCCTCCAAGATAATCGACGCCATCGGCGACATAACCGCCTACGAGATAGCGAGGGACGAATACGTGGTGTTCTCTCCCACCGTCATCACCAGCGGCACCAAGGAGAACATAATCCCCGGCAGCTGCTACATCGAGGCCAACGCCCGATACTTTGACGACAGATACGACGAGATCCTCTCCCGGCGCATAACCGAGATAGCGACCGGCATCGCCGGGGCAATGGGCGGCTCCGCCGAGGTGGAGTTCATCCCCCAGGGCACCCCCATGGTGAACGACAGGGAGTCCACCGACCGGGCTATTGACATAATCAAGCGCCTCTACGGCGAGGACAAGCTGGTAATGACCCCTCCGGGACTTTTCGGGGACGACTTCGCCTTCATCCAGAAGCGCTTCCCCGGGGTGGTGGTAAACCTCGGCGCCGCCAAGGACGGGGAGTATACCATAGGCCACAACGAGCACATGATGGTGGACGAGGCCTGCCTCGACATAGGCGTTGAGTTCCTTTCCACCTATATGTCCGAATACCTCGGCGCCCAGTAAGATTGGAGTAGACCATGCTTAAATACACCATAAAGCGGATACTGGTGGCCATCCCCATCTTTATCTGCATAACCCTAATAGTCTTTGTGCTCTCGAACCTCGCCCCCGGCAGCCCGGTGGACATAATCGCCTCCAGCGCCAACCTCTCGGACGAGCAGGTGGAGGCCCTCAAGGAGGCCTACGGCCTCAACAAGCCGATACTTGTGCGCTACGGCATCTGGCTGCTGGACTTTGTGAGGGGTGACCTCGG
>CALXAK010000074.1 GCA_944386255.1 uncultured Clostridia bacterium | reverse complement strand
AGTCCTCAAAATCCTCTCCAATGGCGCAGACAAGGCCGCAGTCCTTTTCAAACAGCCTTGTGCCGGCAAGGCAGTAGATGCCGTTTCCTCCGGGGATGTTGTCCACCCTTCGTCCGTCGACATACCTAACGTTGTTGACAATGGCATAGCCGGTCAGTAGATATTTCATAATTCCTCCGCTATCTAAAGGTGAAGTAGGCCACCAGCGCCACCAGCACCGCGACCCCCATCACTATGTAATAACGCTTCTTCTTTTCGGGGGAGAAGCTTGGGCTGCCGGCCAGCATTATCAGGATGAGCAGGCAACAGCCCAAAACGGTAATGAGTACTTCCATTGGACCTTTCCTTCCTAATTTGTATTTACATTATATAACGCAAAAACGGGAGGTGGCAATGTTTATTTGACACCTCCCACAAAATTAACCCCTGCTGGCTCAGATTTCAGCTTCACCGATGTAGCATATCTCGGCGCCTCCGGTCAGCCAGATGCTGCCGTCCGGCGGAAACTCCGCCGTGAGTGACCCCCCATCCTCCAGCACCCGCAGCTTCTTTACACCCTCGTGGTACTGCCGGAAGGCGTGGGCGCAGGCTGCGGCGCCGGAGCCGCAGGCCAGGGTAAAATCCTCCACCCCCCGTTCATAGGTGCGCGCCGCTATGGCGAGTCCGCCGGCAAGGGGGCGGCAGAAGTTCACATTGGCGCCCTTTGGAAATACTGCATTCTGTCGGATGACCCGTGCCAGCGGCCGCAGCTTTGCCGCCGGCAGGCCGAAAAGCCGCGGGGAAAATATCACCGCGTGTGGGATACCGGGCGAGCCGAGCTCGATGTACCGGCACTGCAGCTCCCCGCTCTTGCGGGGGAGGAGCACTTCCCGATCGGCGTTGATCTTTGGCATCTCTACCGAGTAGAGGCTCGCGCCCAGCCGCCGGCAGCGAAGGAGGCCCGCGTCGGTCTCAACTAGGGCCGACTCCATGTCGCCCAACCCGCAGACATACCTTGCAAAACACCGAAGGCCGTTGCCGCAAAATTCGCTCCTCGAGCCGTCGGAGTTAAAGAAGAGCATGCGCGCGTCGCCCTGCTTTGACCTCTCCAGCGCGATGAGTCCGTCCGCCCCCACCGAAAATCTGCGCCGGCAGAGCCTTTTTGCAAGGGCACTGAGCCTGTCGGGACACAGCCTCTGCTGCCGGTTGTCCAGCAGTATAAAATCGTTGCCGGCCCCCTGCATTTTGCAGAATTTCAAACAAAAACCCCCTAAATACCTTTACCCATGCTATGCTTTTTGGGCCCACAGGTGAAGACCCCGGCGCCAACCGGCGCCGGGGCCTTGGGAGGTGATTTTACCTGTTTAGCAGCTTCGCCGCTGCCGTTCTCTTTACCCCCATAGCGCCTATGGGGCAGAACTCCTGGCAGCAGAAGCAGCGTATGCACTTTTTGCGGGAGATAACCGCCCTGCCTTCCCGAATTTTGATTGCACCAGCGGGGCAGACCTCGGCGCACTTTCCACAACCCACGCATTTTCCAACCAGATGTGGCCTGGGCCGGAACAGCAGCTCCAGGCCGCTGCTGAGCGCCTTTTTGAAGAAGCCCCTTGCCACGCTGCTGAAGATGCTGCTGTCCGGCACGGTGATGCGCTGGTAGTCGGGGAGCTTAAACTCCTCAATATCGCCGAAGACCTGGTCCATGCTCAGTGCGTCCGGCACAAGGCCCCGCTCCGCCGCAGCCATCAGCGTGGGCACATTCTCCGCCGGCAGGCAGATCACCTCCGCCGCGGCCATGTCCAGCAGGTGAGGGGAGAGGGATGCGAGGATGGCTCCCACAAACCTCGCCGAGCCGGAGCTGGGGCCGTTGCCCTCCATGCCCACCACCGCGTCGCAGACCGAGAGGACGGGCTTAACATACTCGTCCAGGTCTACAATCAGGTTTGCAAAATCCATCATCCTCGGGTGGAGGTAGTGGTACTCCGCCTTGGTGGTACCGGGAACCACGCCGTAGAGGTTTTTCTGCGCCGCCGTAAGACCCATGAGCCCGTGGGTCTTGAGCTTGCAGAGGTTGACCACGGCGTCCGCCCTGCTGAGCCAGCTGCTGTACCTAAAGTTCTTTAACACCCTGGCATCCTGAAACTCCACCTCCTCGGTGGAAAAGTCCTCGTTGAGCTCTGCCCCCGCCTGCTGCGCCAGCTTCATACCGGTAGCGGAATAGATCCTGTGCAGCAGCGCCGCGGTGAAGGGCCCGCCAGGGCTGTCCCCCACCACCACCCGCGAGGCGCCCTTTTCCAGCAGCAGCGACGCCATCTGGGCCACTACCTCCGGGTGGGTTGTGGCGGCGCAGTCCGGGTCCTTAGCATTCACAAGGTTTGCCTTTATTGCCACTGTCATCCCGGGCCGCAGCCAGCCAAAGCCTCCCACCGCTTCCACCGCCTCGGCCAAGGCATTCTTTACCTCCTCCGGCTGGTAGCTGCCGCAGTGGACTATGGATACGTCATACATATAACCAAATACTCCCAGAAACCGCTTTTTTATGAGTATATCCGCAAAAGGGCCGCATTGCAAATGCGCCGGTCTCAAAATACGGCTTGAGAAAAGGGCAAGGGTCTGGTAGAATAAACACAAACATTAGTATCTGTATTTATTTTGGAGATTCCTATGCCCAGAGTAGTCTACACTCCCGAGGAAAAAGAGGAGATACGCTCAAAGCTGCTATCCTGCAGCCTTGAGCTTATGGCGCGGCAGGGGGTGCGGCGCACCACCGTGGAGCAGATCTACCGGGCGGTGGGTATATCAAGGAGCTTTTTCTACAGCTTTTTCAGTTCCCGGGAGGATCTCATACTGCAGGCACTCTACCTGCAGCAGCCGAGGGTTATAGCCCATCTTGAGAGCACCCTCGCCGACCCGGCCCTCAGCTGGGGCCAGGCGGTCCGGCAATTTCTGCTGGACTGCTGCTACGGCGAGCGCAGCGGAATAGTTGTGCTCACCATAGAGGAGCAGCAGAGCCTCTTCAGCCGGCTCTCGAAGCAGAGTTATGAGAACTTTAGGGTCAGGCAGAAACGGCTGTTTTCCGAGCTTCTCAGCCGCCTTGGTGTGGAGCCTACCGCAGAGACGGTGGGCCTTTTCACCAACCTCTTTCTCAGCGTTATGGTCATAAGAAGGGCGGTTCCAAACAGTCTGCCGCTGCTGGTGCCGGAGTCGCTGGAGCAGACGGTGGACTTCCAGATTGATTCAATCGTCCGCTGCCTCCAGCAGCTGCGCCGCTGAGGGGTGGGCCGCCTGTCTTTTTTGCCCAGAATAAATACATTATCTTAATTTTGTTTTTATTTGCCCGCAAGGGCTAAGAATAATGGAGGAATCTCATGGGTCTTTTCAGCAAACTATTTAAAGGTCCGGAGCCGGACCAGCAGAAGAGCGACGCCAACGCCGCAAAAATGCGCAAACTTTTTGATGCTGCCATGGAGAATGGCGAAAACTACCGCATAGTCTTTGGCTACACCGAGGACGTCAGCCGCTTTAACTACGGCTTCGTCCACGGCAGCAGGACCAGAATCGGCAACCTGATTGTCGGCTGGAGCGAGGAGGAGGAGGCCGTCGCTGTGCTGCCCACCGTTCCGGACCTGTCCGAGGCGGGGGAGCCGGTCATCTACCGCCGGAGCGAAATCCTCAAAGCCTACCGCAACAAATATCCCACCGACGCCTTCGTCATCTACCCAGACCGCAGCGGTTACATAGCCATCAACGTCCCGGATTGGCTGGATGACGAGTCGCTCTATGTCTACGTCTGCCAGGAGCAGGAGCTCAAGGATTTTGCCGAGTTCTTCGGCAGCAGATTCCAGAAAAAATAGCGCGAGGCCGCCCGAAAAACCATTCCGGGCGGCCTCGTGTTTTGATGCGGGGGTAAAGCCTGCGGCCATGCCTTGACGGAATGCCGCCGTGAGGGTAGTATTTTTTTAAATATAACAGCCGTTCAAGCTTCAGGAGGGTGAACAATGAGCCGCAGAAAGCAAAGCCTTGAAACAGCGCTTGCCAGCGCCATTTTAGCCCTCGCCCTGGCGGTGGGGGCGGCAGCTGCCGCGGGATTCTATCCCTTTGGCGGCAACACCATGCTCACCGGCGACCTGGGCGGCATCTACAACCCCTTCTATTCCTGGCTTGGGAGAGCGGCGTCGGGGGAGGGAGAGCTGTTCTACTCCTTCAGCAAGGCGCTGGGAGGCGGCACGGCGGGCCTCACCATGAATATACCAATCGGCCTTTGGATGCTGGCGCTGCCTTTTTTGGGAGCGGAGCAGCTGCCGCTTCTGCACCTGGTTCTATTCCTTTGGCGCATAGCCCTGAGCGCGGCCCTGTTTTCCGTTTACATTGGCAGGACATTTTGTCCCGGCCGGCTGCACAACATTCTAACAAGCATCTGTTACGCCCTGATGGCCTGGGTGTTCGTCTATTCCCAGAACACCATGTGGCACGGTGCGTTGGTGTTTCTGCCGCTGCTGCTGCTCTGCATTGAGCGTCTGCTCGAGAGGGGTGCGTGCTTCGCCATGCCCTTTGTGGTGGGGGCCATGTTCCTGTTCAACTACTACACCGCCTTTATGGTCTGCTTTTTTGCGGCGCTCTACTTCTTCTACAGAGCCATCTGCCTCGCCCTGCCAGCGGGCAGGACGGCAAAGCTCGCCGCCGTGGCCGCTGGCCTCGGCGCCCTCGGGGCCGGGATCTCGGCTGCGGCGCTGCTGCCCTCGCTTTACGACGCCTTTGTGAGCAAAGGCCTCGCCGAGGGGCTGGACGGCTTTGACTCGCTGTTGCGCTACCAGCCCTCCCAGCTGGCCCGTCAGCTGCTCTGGTTCTCCTTTAGCTGGGACCAGGTGGAGAACGGCCTGCCGGTAATATACTGCACCGTGGCGGCCCAGATTGGGGCGGTGTTCTACCTGTTTGGCCGTCGGCGTCCTGCGAGGGAGCGGGTTTGCGGCGGGGCTTTCCTGCTGTTCCTCTTGGCCTGTACGCTCCTTTCCCCGCTGGACAGGTTTTGGCACCTTTTGAAGGACCCGGTCTGGTTCCCGTTCAGGTGGTCCTTCTTGATAAGCGCCCTCTGCCTTATTCTTGTGGCCCAGTACAAGCCCGGCGCAAAGCTTCGTCCCGCCCAGCTCGTGGCTGCAGCTGTGGTTGTGGGGCTGGTGTGCGGCATGAGCGTGTTAAACGGCGTTGGGGGCAGGCTGATTCCCGCCTACCTGCTGCTGGCGGCAGCAGCTGCAGCGGCACTATGGGCAGTTGGAAGGGGAGGGAAGCTCTCGGCGCTCGCCGCCCCGGCCCTGGCTTTAATGGTGGCGCTGGAGCTCTTTACCAACTCTGCGCACATATTGAAAAGCTTTGAATACTGGACAGTGGAGGACTACACCGGTGGCCTTGAGTCCGCGGCGGAAGCGGTGGAGTTTATGGAGGCCGACTCACAGGGGGAGGGCTTCTGGCGGGCGGAAAAGCCGGAATATCGCACCCTCAACGACCCAATGCTCTACGGCTACCGGGGGCTCAACTACTTTACCAGCGTCCAGGACGGGGCGAACACCAGCATCCTTGAGGCACTCGGCTATGATGGGCTCTACCTGTCCCCGGCCACCGCCTCCCTGCCGGCCAACAGTCTGCTGAGGGTCAGGTATTTTTTCACAAACTCCGGTGTCAGCGCGCCCCAGGGCTACAGCTACGCGGGGTCGGCCGGTGGCTACAGCATATATGACAGCCAGTTTCTCCTGCCCACGGTGCTGCTGGTGGAGAGCCCGGAGGACCTCAGCCTCAGCGCCGGTCCAATGGAAAACCTCAACTCGCTCTACTCCTGCCTTGCGGGAGGGGAAGAGGTGTTTTCCGACACGCTGGAGTTTGACGGCACCCAGCAGGAGAGCTGGGTGTGCGGCAGCTCCGGGAGCTACTATCTCTACCTCAGCGCGGGAGCCGGGGAGACCCGCTGGCTGATGGTCAACGGCCGTCAGGTCGAAATGGGTCTTTCGGGTCAGAATGGGATGGTCTACATAGGCGACTTCGAGGCGGGGGAGAGCGTGGAGCTTCAGTGCTATGGGGCGGCGCTCCTGGAAGCGGGCTGCTTTGACCTGGACGCTTTCCGGCAGACGGTGGACGGCATCAGGGCCGCGAACCAGGTGTCTTTGGGCAAAGAGGAGGGGATACTCTCGGCATCTATTTCGGTTCCCCGGCAGGATTCGGTGGCGATGTTGCCGATACCCTATGTCCCCGGCCTTCGCTGCCGGGTGAACGGCGAGAGCACCCGGGTGTTTGAGTTTGAGGGCGGCTTTGCCGCGGTGCAGCTGCAGCAGGGGGAGAATAGCCTGGTCATCAGCTACACCCCGCCCCTCTTTGAGGCCG
>CALXAK010000073.1 GCA_944386255.1 uncultured Clostridia bacterium | reverse complement strand
GGGGTGCTGGTGGGCGCCAACGCCGTGGTGCTGGAGGGCGTGACGGTGGGAGACGGGGCGGTGGTGGCCGCGGGGAGCGTGGTCACCGAAGACATACCTAAAAACGCCGTTGCGGCGGGCATACCGGCGAGGGTGGTGAAGATGCGGGACTCCTCCACCGACCGGAAGAGCGCCATTGTGGAGGCTCTGCGGGAGCTGTAGCGCCTCAACCAACCGTTTATTGCAATATTCTGCATGGTGTGGTATTATTAGTGCAATCTGATTAAAAAAGGAGGTGCACAGCGGTGACCAGGTATCGAGATTTTCTTGCAGGCAATCTTTCCGGCGGATCTTTGCGCCCTTTTTTCCGTTGTGCGCCCAGGTGACAAAGGCGGTTTAGAGCTTTAAGGAGCCCTCCTGCCGGCACGGCGCATTGCGGTGCCGGCTTTTTTATATACTTTTGCGAGGGTTATCCTTATATGAGCGACATTATCACCTTTGGAAACAGGATACGTCTTTTGCGGGCGCGTCGGAGCATGACCCAGCGGGAGCTGGCGGACCTCATGGGGGTCACCCCCCAGGCCGCCAGCAAGTGGGAGAACGACCAGGCCTACCCGGACATAACCTCCCTCTACCGGCTGTCCAGGATACTGGGCGTGTCGCTGGACTGCCTGCTCTCCCCCGAGTTTGAGCGGGAGGGCCGTCAGCCGGCCGCAGGAGGGGAAAAATAGAAGGGAGCGGTGGGTTTCACCGCTCCCTTCTTTTATCTGCTCAGCTTTTTGCAGAGGCTCAAAACCGAACCGGCAAGGCTTACAACCGCCCCCAGCAGGCAGATGATGGCGATTGCCATCTCGAGATTTATATTTTTCTCCTTCAAAGCTCTCCCCCCTTTGCCGGGCCTCGCCCGGATTTATTATGCCTGGTTTATGCTGTGTATAATCCTGTCGGTTATCTCGAGGCAGAGCTTTGAAGAGCGCAGTATCTCGCTTTTGAACTCCTCGGCACCGCCCTCGATTCCGTCCGACACCGCCTTTATCATGAGGCAGGGCACCCGGTTGCGGTTGCAGGTGAGCAGTATTCCGGCGGCCTCCATCTCGCAGATGTCCGCGCCGAAATCCCGGTGCAGGGCTCTTTTTTTCTCCGGGTCCCCCACAAACTTGTCCCCGGAGGCGCAGACCACCGGCTTGAGCTCCGGCGCGACCTGCCGGGCAATGCTGAGCAGCTCCCGATCGGCGGGGATGTAGCGGCTCTCGTAGCCCTCGTACCTGCCAACCTCCCAACCGTCCGCCTCGGAGGTGTCGAAGTCGTAGTGCACCACCTTCTCCACCGCGCAGACCCGGGTCTTGCCCATCTCGGGGGTAAGGCCGCCCACCACGCCGAAGTTCACCACCACATCCACATCAAACCGGCTTATGAGCAGCTGGGTCCCGGCCGCGGCGGCTATCTCCCCCACTCCGCAGTGCAGCACCAGCAGGGTGTAGCCGGGGGCGCTGTATTTGAGCAGGCTGTAGCCCGGCTGTTCCATCACTTCGGCTTTGCCGTACTGCTGCAGACCCGCCTCCATCTCCACCGCAACTATTAGTCCAATCCTCTTCATTGTCCTATTCCTTTCTGTTCCGTTCCCGTACATTATACCAGCTGACGGCCACGGAATAAAGCCGGGCCGAGGAAAAAGCGGGAGGCCGAAAAAGGCGCTCCCGCTCATGGCTGCGTCACTCCACCGTGACGCTCTTTGCAAGGTTGCGGGGCTTGTCCGGGTCGTAGCCCCTTGAGATGCAGCAGTCGTAGGCGAACAGCTGCAGCGGCACCACCGAGAGGATAGGGCTCACAAGCTCGGAGCACTCGGGGATGATGATGGATTCGTCGGCGGAATCCAGCACCAGGTCCGCCCCCGCAGGGCAGACTGCCAGGATGTTGGCGCCCCTCGCCTTTACCTCCTTTATGTTGGAGGCCAGCTTCTCAAAGAGCCGCTGCTCGGTGGCGATGGCCACCACCGGGGTGTCCTGCTCGATGAGGGCTATGGGCCCATGCTTCAGCTCTCCGGCGGCAAAGCCCTCGGAGTGGATGTAGGAAATCTCCTTGAGCTTGAGGGAGCCCTCGAGGGCGGTGGCCCAGTCGATGTTGCGGCCGAAGAAGTAGATGTCTGAGGCGGCGGAATAGCGGTAGGCTATGCGCCGGATGTCCTTGTCGCTGGTGAGCACCTGCCGTATCATGTCCGGCAGCCTTGAAATCTCCTCAAGGGTGCTGCGGCAGAGCTGCTGGTCCGCGCTGCCCCGGAGCCTGCCGAGGGCGAGGCCCAGCAGCAGCAGGCAGAGTATCTGGGTGGTGTAGGCCTTGGTGGAGGCCACCGCTATCTCCGGGCCGGCGACGGTGTATATCACCGCGTCCGCCTCCCTGGAATGGGTGGAGCCCACCACGTTGGTGAGTGAGATGATCCTCGCGCCCTTGGCCTTTGCAAGGCGCATGGCGGCTAGGGTGTCGGCGGTCTCCCCCGACTGGCTTATGGCCACAAACAGGTCCCCCGGGCGCACAATGGGGTCGCGGTAGCGGTACTCGGAGGCCACGTCCACCTCCACCGGCACCCCCAGCAGCCTCTCGAGGATATACTTCCCGGCGACGCCGGCGTGGTAGGCGGTGCCGCAGCCCACAATGACGGCGCGGTTAATGCCCTTTGCGAGCTCCTCGGTTATGCCGATGTCGGAAAAATTCAGCTCCCCGCTCTCGGACAGCTTGGAGCGGAAGGTGCGCTCTATGGCCTCCGGCTCCTCGTAAATCTCCTTGAGCATGAAGTGGGGGTAGCCGCCCTTCTCGGCGGCCTCGGCGTCCCAGTCTATGTGGGAGAGGGTCCGTCCGGCGGGAGCGCCGTAGCTGTTGAAGATGCTGATGCGGTCGGCGGTTATCTCCGCCACGTCCCCGTCCTCCAGGTAGTAGACGTCCCGGGTGCACTTTAAAAGCGCCGGCACGTCCGAGGCGAAGAAGTTCTCTCCGTCGCCCTTTCCCACCACCAGGGGGCTGTCCTTGCGGGCGGCCACCAGCATACCGGGGCAGTGACTGCTCATGACGCAGATGGCGTAGGAGCCGCGTATTTTGGAGAGAGCCTGCTCCACCGCCCGGCGGAGGTCGCCCTTGAAGTAGTAGTCCACCAGCTGCACCACCACCTCAGTGTCGGTCTCGGAGCGAAACTCATAACCCATGGAGATGAGCCAGTCCCGAAGGCTCTGGTAGTTTTCGATTATTCCGTTGTGGACAAGGGAAATGGTCCTGTCCATGTTGAAGTGGGGGTGGGCGTTAAAATCCGCCGGAGCCCCGTGGGTGGCCCAGCGGGTGTGGCCGATGCCGACGGTGCCGGTGGGCATGTTGTTCTTCAGCGACTCCCTGAGCACCGAAAGCCGCCCCTTCTCCTTGCAGATGTCCAGGACGCCTCCGCTGAGCACCGAGATTCCGGCGCTGTCATAGCCGCGGTACTCCAGCTTTTCGAGCCCGTCCAGCAGTATTGGGGCCGCCTGCCGGTGGCCCACATATCCAACTATTCCGCACATATATAGATAAACTCCAGTTAAAACAGATATAAGCGCTTTTCGGCCTGTTCTGTTGGGGCGTTGCCGCCCGTTTTTGTCAGGCATTTAACGGATAAAAGCGAAATCCGCGGGACGTCCGCCGAATGGTTCGATAAATCCCGACCTCGTCAACCGCAATCGCGGTCCCGGCGCTTTTTTGATGCAAAAAAACCTGTTATCACCTCCGGCTGCTGAGAATGTGGTTTTAAAACCTCTGCCTTTCTTCACCTCCCATCTAGATATAATTATAAAAAATATACCACGGCGGGCGCTATTTTTCAATAAAGCCGCAGGATGCGCCCTCCCTCAACCATATTCTATGCTGTTAGCCCGCCGCAGGCTGCAAAAAGCCCGCCCGGTTTTAGGGCCGGGCGGACCTTGGACGGTTGTTTTACGCTTTTAGGGTCTCCTTCAGCTCCTGCAGGGTCATGACTTCGCCCAGGATGTAGTCTATGTTCTGCAGAAAGGCGTTGTGCAGCTCCTCGTTGGTGCCGGCGGTGCAGTCCGAGAGGGCGATGGTGCGAATGCCCCGGAACTGGGCGCCGAGGGCGGTGGCGTAGACGCAGACGTTGGAGTCCACTCCGCAGAGGATTATGGTGTTCCTGCCGAGGGCCTTGAGGGTTATCTCCATGTCGGTCTGGTAGAATCCGCCGTAGCGGCGCTTAACCACCACGAAGTCGTCATCGTCGGGGGTGAGCTCATCCACGATCTCCACACCCTTGGTGCCGGCCACGCAGTGCTCCGGGTCCCCCCGGTCGGTCTCAAGGCCAAAGTCTATGCGCTCCTTGCGGTGCACCTCCTGGGTGTAGATGACTGGGATGCCGTTTTCCTTGGCCCAGGCCCTGGCGGCGACGATGTTGCCAATCTTGGCCCTGCCCCTGGGGTTCTCCAGCGGAGCCCCCTCGGCGAGGAAGTCGTTCTGGCAGTCAATGAGCACCAGAGCGCAGTCGCTGCGCTTTATCTTGCTGACATACTCCCTGTTCATTTCCTTCTCCCCCGCTCTACCTGTGGACGCCGCCGAACTCGATCTCGATGTCGGCCAGCATGCCCTCGACGATGTCCGCTATCATCAGCTCCCCGTTCTCGGCGGAGGAGTTCTTGGCGCTGGAGAGGGCGCCGTTGCGGGTGACGAGGTCGGGGTTGTCCGGCCAGACCGAGTAGTGTATGTAACGCTTGGCGTACTCATCGGGGAAGTCCATGGAGACGATGGACTCGGGCTTCAGGGCCAGTAGCAGGGAGGTCTCGTTCACCGCCGCGTGCTCGTACTCAAAGCCGGGGAACTTGCCGTTGAACACCCTGTCCAGGGTCTCGGGCTTTACATAGTCGTTCCACTCGGAGTACATGACCTTTATCTTGTTTTCGCCGTGGTACTCCTGAATGGCCCGCTCCACGCCCTCGGTGACGAACCACTTGTTCTCAAGGTGTCCGTCGGTGATGAGCAGCTTTTTGACCCCGTGGCGCAGCAGCTCCAGCACAATGTCCCGCACCGGGTAGATCACCGACTCGGCGCTCATGCGAAGGGTGCCGGGGAAGGAGGGTCCGCCGCCGACGGTGGTCTGGGAGCGGTAGCCGTAGGTGAGAGGGGGCAGCATGACAATGTCCACAAAGGGGCTTATGCGCTGCTTAATTATCTCGTAGGGGATGATGGTGTCCACCGAGAGGGGCAGGTGCTGGCCGTGCTGCTCCAGCGCCCCCACCGGGAGCACAAAAAGCGCGTTGTTGTCTCTGGCCTCTACAAACTGGCGCCAGGTGAGTAGCTCGTACTGCTTTAACATGTTGCCTCCTTTAATTTAAACCGTCCGGCGGATTTCTCCGGCCGCTCATAAAAAGCCGTTGCGGCCTCCTTGATGGGGGCCGCCGCGCTCTGCGAATATATTATAACCAACAGTTACCCACGGGGCAAGCCCCAGCGCCGGCTAACCCTGTCGGAAGAGGAAGCCCTCCTGGTCGGCTCTGTCTATTATTGCGAGGGAGTAGAGGTCTATCCCCTGCTCCCGCAGCCGCGCTCCTCCGGGCTGAAAGCCCTTTTCCACCGCGACGCCTATGCCGATCAGCTCCGCCCCCGACTGCCGTACAATCTCGGTGAGGCCCCGCAGCGCCTCGCCGTTGGCGAGGAAGTCGTCCACAATCAGCACCCTGTCGCCGGGGCCCAGCCACTGGCGGCTCATTATGAGGGTGACCTTTTTGCGGTAGGTGTAGGAGAATATCTCGCTCCTGTACAGCCCGCCCTCAATGTTGTCGCTCTTGGCCTTTTTGGCAAAGATGAGCGGCACACCATAGCGCGCGGCACAGATAGCAGCGAGGGCTATACCGGAGGCCTCCACCGTCACCACCGCCGTGAGCCCCTGCAGATCAAAGTGACGGGCGAACTCCTCCGCCAGTTGCCCCATCAGCTTAATGTCCACCCGGTGGTTCAAAAAGCCGTCAACCTTTATTATGTTGCCGGGCAGCACCCTGCCCTCCGCCTGTATCCTCCGCTCCAGTAGCTTCATGCCGCACCTCCAAAGCTTTGTTGGGTCAATTATACCAGAACCTTCCCCTCTTCGGAAACTGCCGTGGCGCGGAAAAGCCCGGCCGGAAATCCGGCCGGGCTTTTTTCAGTTTGCGCGGAAGCGGGCGAGGAAGTCCCGGGTCTTCTGCTGCTGGGGGGCGCCGAAAATCTCCTTCGGGGCCCCGCTCTCGCAGATTACCCCGTCGCTCATGAACACCACCCGGCTGCTGACGTCCCTTGCAAATGCCATCTCGTGGGTCACCACCAGCATGGTCATGCCCTCCAGCGCAAGCCGGCGCATAACCCCCAGCACCTCCCCCACCATCTCGGGGTCCAGGGCGGAGGTGGGCTCGTCGAACAGCAGCACCTCCGGGTCCATGGCGAGGGCCCTTGCGATGGCCACCCGCTGCTTCTGGCCGCCGGAAATCTGCCGGGGCCGGGCGTTGATGTAGGGGGCCATTCCCACCTCCTCCAAGAACTTCATTCCCTTTTCCATCACCTCTACCTATGACTTTTTCAGCACCTTCACCTCGCCCACCATCCAGTTTCCCCGCAC
>CALXAK010000072.1 GCA_944386255.1 uncultured Clostridia bacterium | reverse complement strand
TATCGGTCACCAGCTCCAGCACCGGCAAGGTCTACACCGGCACCCCCATCGAGATCATCAGCATGGTAGTGGAGGCGGAGGTGGGCTCCTCCTTCAACCGGGAGGCCATAAAGGCCCAGGCGGTGGCAACCATCACCTACTACAAGTACTGCTCCGCCAGCAGCAGCGCCCCCTCCTTCCCCCTCAAGACCGCCTCAGCAACCGTCACCCAGTGCGTGAGCGAGGTGATAAACCAGGCACTCTACTACGGCGGAGCCATTATCTTCTCCCCCTACTCCGCCTCGGCGGCTGGCATGACCAACGCCTGCAGCGACGTGTGGGTGCAGGATCTGCCCTACCTGCAGCCGGTGGAGAGCAAGTACGATTACCTCTCCTCCACCTACAGCAAGACCTACGTCTACAACACCTCCAACCTTAGGGCCACCCTCGAGAGTTACTACGGCGTGACCCTCTACGGCGACCCCGCCAACTGGATTCAGATAGTCAGCTACACCGCCGGAGGCTATGTGGACGAGGTTTCCATCGACGGCCAGTATACCACCACCGGCTCCCGGCTGCGCTCCAACTGCCTGCACCTGCAGTCGGCGGCCTTCACCTACAGCTACGACCCCGCCGCCGGCACCGTGACCATCGTCACCAGCGGCTACGGCCACGGTGTGGGCCTCAGCCAGTGGGGAGCGCACTACTACGCCAGCCGGGAGGGCTGGACCTACGACCAGATCCTGGCCCACTACTACCAGGGCGCGGAGCTGGGCGGCGTCAGCTGGTGACGCCGGGACACAGAAAAACCCGGGAGGCCGTTGGCCTCCCGGGAGTTTTTTGCGCTGCGCCGGGTCAGAGGGTGCGCGAGTTGCGGAACTCCATCAGTATGTCGTTGTACTCGTCCCGGTCGATGATGCCGCCCTCCAGCAACGACTCCAGCTGAGCGCGCTTTTCGGCTATCTCCGCGGCGGTCACCGGGGTGAGCCGCAGCGGCCCGGCTATGCGCTGGTTGCGCCGGTTCATGGCGTCCACCTCGTCGGTGAGGTCGCCCCCCGCAGCCCCAAAGGTCATCTTGTGGCTGCGCTTGTCCCGGCAGAGGTGCCCGTCCCGGCTGGGAGCGGGAGCGGGGGCACGGCGGGGCTGCTGGCGCTGGGCCTGCACCTTGGGAGGGCTGTAGACCCCCCTCTGGTTCTGGGCTCCGCGGGCGGCCCTGGCGGATTTGTTTACGTTAAACACCACCACCATCACGATGATGATTATAACTAACGCTGGCATACTCTTCTCCTCTCATCCCGGAGCTTTTGACTCCGGGCGGTTTCTAGTTTACACTGACACCCGCAGTTGGGTCAGACGCCGCCGTCACATGGAGGTGGGTGCGTCCACCTTCAGCATGGCGAGGGCGTTCTCCAGCACCTGTCCGGCGGCGAGGCAAAGCGCCACCCGGGGGTACATTATCTCCTCCGCCTCGCCCCGGCAGCGGCAGGAGCCGTAGAACTTGTGGAACTTTGCCGCAAGCTCCACCGTGTAGCGGGTGATGCGGGAGGGGTCGTAGGTCTCGGCGGCGGCGTCCACCTCCTCGGGGAAGCGGGCAAGCTGGTTCATCAGCGCCAGCTCCTCCGCCATCACCATGGTGGAGCAGTCCACCTGCTTCGCCCGCTGCAGGTCCACCCCGCAGGCCTCAAGGCCCTTTAGAATGCTGCAGATCCTGGCGTGGGCGTACTGGACGTAGTAGACCGGGTTGTCCGAGTTGTTCTTGACCGCCAGGTCCAGGTCAAAGTCCAGGTGGGTTTTGGGCTCCCGGAGGTTGAAGAAGAACCGGGCCGCGTCCACCGATATCTCGTCCAGCAGCGTCGCAAGGCCGATGGCCTTGCCGGTGCGCTTGCTCATGCGTATGGGCTCGCCGTTGCTCATGAGGTTCACCATCTGCATGAGCAGTATGTCCAGCTTGTCCCCGTCGAGGCCGATGGCGTCCATCGCCCCCTTTAGCCGGGCCACATGGCCGTGGTGGTCGGCGCCCCAGACGTTCACCACCCTGTCAAAGCCCCGCTCGGCAAACTTGTTGTAGTGGTAGGCTATGTCCCCGGCGAAGTAGGTGGGTATGCCGTTGTTGCGCACCAGCACCTCGTCCTTTTCGCCCCCGTGCTCGGTAGCCTTGTACCAGAGGGCGCCATCCTTCATGTAGGTGAGGCCCCGGGACTTTAGGATCTCTATCACCTTGTCCACCGTGCCGGTGCGGTAGAGCTCGCTCTCCCGGAACCAGACGTCGTAGTGTATGCGGTACTTTTCGAGGTCGGTCTTGAGCCCCTCAATGTTGAGCGGCAGGGCGTAGTCCACCAGCGCGGCCCGGCGCTCCTCGCTCCCGCAGGAGAGGTACCTGTCCCCGTGTATGTCCGCAAACTCCCTCGCCCGCTGCTTTATGTCCTCGCCGTGGTAGCCGTCCTCCGGGAACTCCACCGACGGGTCGTATATCTGCTGGTACCTGGCCTCGAGGCTCATGCCGAACTTTGCAATCTGGTTGCCCGCGTCGTTCACATAGAACTCCCGGGTCACCTGGCAGCCCGCCGCCTCCAGCACCGATGCGAGGCAGTCCCCCAGGGCGCCGCCCCGGGCGTTGCCCAGGTGCATGGGCCCGGTGGGGTTGGCGGAGACGAACTCCACCATGTACCTCTTGCCCCCGCCCCAGCCGGTGCGGCCAAAGTCCCTGCCCTCCCGGTTGATGCCGTTCACAAGGTCGGTGAAGTACCTGTCCCCGAGAAAGAAGTTGATGAACCCGGCCCCCGCCATCTCCACCCGGCTGAAAAGGCTGCCGGAGAGGTCGATGCCCTCCAGTATGGCGGCGGCGATTTTGGGCGGGGCCATGCGGTAGAGCCTGGCCCCCGCCAGGGCGGCGTTGGAGGCGAGGTCCCCGTGGGAGGAGTCGCCGGGGATTTCAATGGAGAATTCCGGCGTCCCCGCGTCCGGCAGCCTGCCGGCGGCGATGGCGGCGGAAATGCCCTTCTCCACCAGCTCTTTTGCCTGCTGGCGGGCTTCCTTCAGTGGTTCAAACATCTTTTTTCTCTCCGTATCCTTTTTAGTGAAAGCTTGTTGTCAGTTCCCGGGGCAGGGAGCCTCCTTGCGCTCCTCCCCGGCGGCGATCTCCGGCCCCGACGCCCTGGCGGCTGGGGCCTCCCTTCGCCGCACCGTCACCGACAGCCGGTTGAGGGACAGAAAGTTGGAGTTGAGGTCCAGCTTGTAGCTGAAGTTGAGCTCGCCCCCGTCGCTGCCCAGGGTGTTCTCTATGTCCATGCCGTTCACCCCTATCACCATGTCCCCAAAGCCGGTCTCGTAGTGGCAGAGGTGCCTGCGGCCGCGCTCTATCACCAGCTGGGCGTTGTTGCTGCCCCGGCGGACCATGGTTACGCTGTCCGCCCCCTGGGCCCTGAGGGTGGTGGTGTTTCCGGGGAAGCCGGTGGCGTCCGACTCGTCGTAGGAGATGAGGTAGCCGTCCTTCTCCCGGCGGAAGTCCCCCACCGTGGAGAGGGTGACCTTCTCCGGCTTGCCGTCGGATATCTGCTCACCCTTGATGGTTATGATGTAGTTTTCCCGTCTCTTTGCGCTCATCCGCGCTCCGCCTTTCCGGGGTCCGCCCTCTCCGGCAGTGGCATCCGCCTGCCCAGCAGCTTCTCCGCCGCCGCGCAGAACCCCTGCGGGTCCCCGGACACAAGATACTGCCTGCGCCCGGAACCTCTGGGCTTCACCCTCCTGCAGTATTCCGCCGCAGCCTCCCGCCCGGCGTCAATGAGTGGTATGTCCCCGGTGAGCCTCTCTATCGCCTCCCGCAGCAGCGGGTAGTGGGTGCAGCCCAGGATTATCGCCTCCGGGCGCTGCTCCAGCAGCGGCGGCAGGTACTGCTCCACCGCCCTTTTGAGCTCCGGGTGCTCCGGGTCGTTCACCCCCGCCTCCGCCAGCGGCACAAACCCGGGGCAGGCGGAGAAGAACACCCGGGCGCCGGGCTCGAGCTGCTGTATCTCCGCAAGGAACCCCCGGTTGCGCACCGTGGCGGCGGTGGCCAGCACCCCAATGCGCCGCGCCCCCGTCCCCACCGCTGCGGCGGCCGCCGCGCGGGTTATGCCGGTGACCGGCAGGGGAGGGCGCTCCAGCGGAGCCCTCGAGAGCAGCGAGGAGATGGTGCCGCAGGCGGCAATAGCCCCCGCCGCCCCCCGGCACTGCAGCAGCTGCAGGTTCTGCCGCGCAAACACCCGCAGCTCCGGGTCCTCTCGGGAGCCGTAGGGCACCCGGGCGGTGTCTCCAAAGTAGATTATGTCGGCCTCGGGGCAGAGCTCCTCCATCGCCAGCAGGGCGGTGAGCCCGCCGAGGCCGGAGTCGAATATGCCCACCGCCCCCGCGAGCTCAGCCATCCCTTTCCTCCATTGCGAGGCGGATGAGCTCGGCAATCAGCTCCGGGTAGGCAAGGCCCGCCGCCGCCATCATCTTGGGGTACATGCTGATGGAGGTAAAGCCCGGCAGGGTGTTGGGCTCGTTGAGGTAGAGCCTGTCGGTGGCGGTCTCGTAGAGGAAGTCCACCCGGGCAAACCCCCGGCAGCCAAGGGCCAGGAACCCCTTTACCGCCAGCTCCTGCACCCGGCCCGTCAGCTGCTGGGGTATCTCCGCCGGCAGCACCGTCCGGCTGCCGGAGAGGTACTTTGCGTCGTAGTCGTAAAATTCGTTTTTGGGTATTATCTCGCTCACCGGAGACGCGGTGGGGGAGAGGTTGCCGATGACGGCGCACTCCAACTCCCGGCCCACAATGCACCTCTCCGCCACCAGCTTGCGGTCGTGCCGGAAGGCCAGCTCCACCGCCTCACGCAGCTCCTGCCGGTTGTGGGCCTTGGAGATGCCCACCGAGGAGCCGGCGTTGGCGGGTTTTACGAAGATGGGGTAGCCGAGGTCCCGCTCCCAGCCGTCGGCGATGGGGTCAAACTCCAAAATCTGGGAAATGTCCATCTGCCGCCAGTCGGCGTGGGGGATGCCGGCGGCGTCCAGCAGGGTGTTGGTAACCGCCTTGTCCAGGCAGGCGGCCGATGCCAGCACCCCGCTGCCCACGCAGGGCAGGCCCGAGAGCTCCAGCAGCCCCTGCACCGTGCCGTCCTCGCCGTTTTTGCCGTGCAGCACCGGGAACACCGCGTCCAGCCGCAGCGCCCGCCAGCGCTCCCCCTCCAGCACCAGCAGCCCGTGGACCGACCGGTCGGGGGAGAGGCAGCAGGGCAGGTTGCCGGGGTCGCTCTCCCAGCTGCCGTCCTCAATGGCGGCGGTGGGGCCGACGAAGAGCAGCCAGCGCCCATCCCGGGTTATGCCCACCGGGACCGGGCGGAACCGGTCCTTCGGAATGTTCTCTATCACCGAACGGGCGGACGCCAGCGACACCTCGTGCTCGCTGGACACCCCGCCGAAAAGCACCCCAACGGTTACTGCAGCCATATATCTGCCTCGCTTTCGCGTTGATACTCACAATATCATATGTTATAATAGCACGCAACCGCACTGCTTTTCCACTGTTTGCAGAAGTAATATTTATATTTAAACTATTTTGCCCCCAGGCCTTGACTTGCGGGGACGCAAGATGGTATAGTGTAGCTACCTCTTTTGCAGGTCTATTTTTTTGTGCCGCAAAATTCCCGGCCCGGCCTGTTCGAGGGAGGCTCTATTAATGGAGGTGCCGAAAAATGCGAGTTAAAATCACCCTTGCCTGCACCGAGTGCAAGCAGCGCAACTACAACACCATGAAGAACAAGAAGAACACCCCCGACCGGTTGGAGCTCAACAAGTACTGCCCCTTCTGCAGGAAGCATACCCTCCACCGCGAGTCCAAGTAAGGGGGGCGCCCATGGCCGACAAGAAGACTAAGGACGCGGCCGCTAAGAAAAAGAGCGACAAGCCCCGCAAGCCCGGCATATTCCAGCGGGCGGCCCGCTACTTCCGGGACACCCGCGGCGAATGGAAGCGGGTGGTCTGGCCCAGCCGCAAGACGGTGGTTAACAACACCGTTGTGGTGCTGGTGCTGGTGCTGCTCACCGCAGTGGTGGTCTGGGGGCTGGACGCTGTTTTCTCGGCCATCCGCTCGCTGCTCATCAACATTCTCTAACTGTTAGGTGGTATGGCAATGGCAGAGGCTGAATGGTTTGTGGTGCACACCTACTCGGGTTACGAGAACAAGGTGGCCAGCAACCTGGAGAAGCTGGTGGAGAACCACCGGCTGCACGACATGATCCAGGAGGTCCGCGTCCCCACCGAAACGGTGGTGGAGATAAAGGACAACAAGCGCAAGGAGATAGAGCGCAAGCTCTTTCCCGGCTATGTGCTGGTCAAGATGGTCATGACCGACGAGTCCTGGTACATCGTGCGCAACACCCGCGGGGTCACCGGCTTTGTGGGCACCGCTCAGAAGCCCATCCCCCTCACCCAGTCCGAGATAGACGCTCTCGGGGTGGAGGTTAAGGACGTCCAGGTGGATTACGCCGTGGGCGACAGCGTCAAGGTCAACGAGGGCCCCCTGGGCGGCTTTATCGGCGTGGTGGAGAACATCGACAGCGAGCGCCAGAAGGTCCGGGTCAAGGTCTCAATGTTTGGCCGCGAGACCTCGGCGGAGCTGGAGCTCTCGGAGGTTTCCCCCGTCCTCGGCTGACGGGGCCGCAAAAGGTATGACCGCCCGCAAGGGCAAAAGGTTATAGGGGGGCCCGGGCCAGGGCTTCCCGTGGGAGGAGCGCAAATCCTTTATACGCTCCGCTAAACCACTATCCGGAGGTAGATGAAATGGCTCAGAAGGTAGAAGCGTACATCAAGCTTCAGATTCCGGCCGGCAAGGCGACCCCGGCGCCCCCCGTGGGCCCGGCGCTTGGTCAGCACGGCGTCAACATCATGGCGTTCACCAAGGAGTTCAACGAGCGCACCAAGAACGACATCGGCACCATAATCCCGGTGGTCATCTCGGTCTACGCCGACCGCTCCTTCAGCTTTGTGACCAAGACCCCTCCCGCCGCAGTCCTCATCAAGAAGGAGTGCAACATCGAAAAGGCGTCCGGCGTGCCCAACAAGCAGAAGGTCGCCACCCTCTCCCGCGAGTCCCTCAAGAAGATAGCGGAGATAAAGCGCCCCGATCTCAACGCGGCCACCCTCGAGGCGGCCATGAGCATGATCGCCGGCACCGCCCGCAGCATGGGCATCAACGTGGAGGAGGAGTAAGGGATGAAGCACGGCAAGAAATATGTCGACAGCGCAAAGCTGGTCGACCGCACCAAAATGTACGACACCGCCGAGGCGCTGCAGCTCTGCTGCGACACCGCCAAGGCGAAGTTTGACGAGACGGTGGAGATCCACCTGCGCCTGGGCGTCGACTCCCGCCACGCTGACCAGCAGGTCCGCGGCGCGGTGGTGCTGCCAAACGGCACCGGCAAGAAAGTCCGGGTGGCCGTGTTCGCCCGCAACGACAAGGCCACCGCTGCCGCCGAGGCCGGAGCCGAGATAGTCGGCGCCGAGGACCTGGCCGAGCGCATACAGAAGGAAAACTTCATGGACTTTGACGTGGTCATCGCAAGCCCCGACATGATGGGGGTGGTGGGCCGCCTCGGTAAGATTCTCGGACCCCGCGGCCTCATGCCCAACCCCAAGGCCGGCACCGTCACCCCCGACGTGGCCCGGGCCGTGGCCGACGCCAAGGCCGGTAAGATAGAGTACCGCCTGGACAAGAGCAACATCATCCACTGCCCCATCGGCAAGGCCTCCTTCGGCGCCGAGAAGCTGGTGGAGAACTTTGAGACTCTGGTAGAGGCCGTGGTGAGGGCCAAGCCCGCCGCCGCCAAGGGCCAGTACATCCGCTCCTGCGTGGTTTCCACCACCATGGGTCCCGGCGTTAAGGTGGCCACCCAGCGCTACATGAACGTCGCCCCCATCGAGCAGTAAACTGTTGACTCAAAGGTTCAAAAGAGCTATAATAGTTGAGCTGTAAACCGAAGACAGCAGGTGCACCCCGGTGCGTAAAAGCGCGAGCTTGCCTGCCGAGGCAGAGCTTTGGCGCCCTCTGGCGCTGGTAAGGTTTGTTTCCGCCCCCTTCGGTCACCCGGAGAGGGCGGTTATTTTTGGTTGCAGCCTCTAAATAAAACAGGAGGTGAATGACTTTGGCAAGCGAAAAGATTCTGGAGCAGAAAAAGGCCCGCGTTGCCGAGATCAAGGAGCTGCTCAGCGGCGCCGCGTCGGTTGTGGTCGTGGACTACAAGGGCATCTCGGTGGCGGACGACACCAAGCTCCGGGCCGAGCTGCGCGAGGCTGGGGTGCAGTACCTGGTAATCAAGAATTCCATGCTGCGCTTCGCCTTTGAGGGCTCCGGCCTTGAGGAGCTGCTGCCCCTGCTCAGCGGCACCACCGCAATCGCCGTGAGCAAAGAGGACCCGGTGGCCCCATCGAGGGTCATCCAGAAGTACTCCGACCAGCTCAAGACGGTCTTTAACGTAAAGGCCGGCATGGTGGACGGGAGCTTCTTCAGCGCCGAGCAGATTAAATCCGTCGCAATGCTGCCGTCCCGCGAGGGCCTCATCGCCCAGGTGGCCGGTTCCCTCAACGGCATCATCGCGTCTCTCGCCCGCGGCCTCAGCGAGGTTGCCAAGAAAAACGAGGCGGCATAAGGGCCGTCACCAAATAACATACTGGAGGATAGAATTACAATGGCTGATATCGCTAAGTTCATTGAAGAGATCAAGAGCATGACCGTTCTGGAGCTTTCCGAGCTGGTCAAGGCCATCGAGGAGGAGTTCGGCGTCTCCGCCGCCGCCACCGCCGTGGCTGTCGCCGGCCCCGCTGCCGGCGCCGCTCCTGCCGAGGAGGAGAAGTCCTCCTACGACGTCATCCTCACCGAGGTTGGCCCCAACAAGATGAACGTCATCAAGGCCGTCAAGGAGATCACCGGCCTTGGCCTCAAGGAGTCCAAGGAGATCGTGGACAACGTGCCGAAGCCCCTCAAGGAGGGCGTTTCCAAGGCCGATGCCGACAAGATCAAGGAGACTCTCACCGAGGCTGGCGCCACCGTGGAGCTCAAGTAAGCTCTGCCCCAAAGACAAAGACCGCTGCTTTCGGCAGCGGTCTTTTTTTGCTCTGCCGCGGTCGGGAGGACCCTCGCCCGAAAATCCGGCCCAAAAGCTGCTCTCCCGGCAGAGGCTTGGGGACCGGCCGCGCCAAATCGCTTCTCCGTCAGAGAATGCAGGGCCTGGACAGG
>CALXAK010000071.1 GCA_944386255.1 uncultured Clostridia bacterium | reverse complement strand
CTCCGCCTCCGCCGCGGACGTCTTTAAAATCAAGATAACCGGCAAGGCCTCCCACGGAGCCATGCCGGACGCCGGCTGCGACGCCACTGTGGCGGCGGCCGCTGTGGTTATGAACCTGCAGAGCATTGTGAGCCGGGAGATTTCCCCCACCCAGCCGCTGGTGGTCACGGTGGGCAAGCTGGAGAGCGGCAGCCGGTTCAACATCGTCTCGGGCGAGGCCACCATGGAGGGCACCGTCCGGTCCTTCGATGTGGACGTGCACCACTCCATCCCCGGCATCATGGAGCGCATCGCCAAGCGCACCGCCGAGGCCTACCGCTGCGAGGCGGAGGTGGACTACCAGATGATGACCGAGGTGCTGGTGAACGACCCGGACGCCTACGACATCGCCTGGAACGCCGCCAAGAAGGTGGCCAATGCTCCCGAGCTGGTCTCCACCATGAAGCCCATGATGGGAGCCGAGGACTTTGCCGACTACACCGTCCACGCCAAGAGCTCCTTTGCCATGCTGGGCGCCGGCGGCAAATACCCCCAGCACAGCGACTACGCGGTGTTTGACGAGAACTCCTTCCCCACCGGCGTCGCCCTGCACTGCCAGGTGGCCTGGGACTTCTTAAATTCCGGCAACTGACCGGCAGACGGCCCAAAGAACAGAAGAACCCCCGGCGGGAATCTCTCCCGCCGGGGGAATTTTTCATACAAACCAATGGACCAGGGTTTCAAAGAAGCGTTCTAACGGGACGGAAAGGGTTGCGCCGGAAATGTCAGAGGGCTGTATCCACCCCCGCCGGGGCAGGCGGCAGGGACGCCGGATTGCAGGGGACGCTCTGCCAAAGCTGCCTTCAGAGAAGATACAAAAGGCGGTGCGAGAGCAAAAAGGATGCGGCTGGGTTCCAGGGGCGAAACGGAAGAGAGGGCCTGCTGTCCACACCGTCAGACGGCAGGCGGCTTACCCAAAGGCGGAGCGGTCGGCGCGCCGGACAAAAAAGAGGAGACGGCCCTGCGGCTGCCTCCTTTCTTGTTTTCGCCCCTTACCGGCAGGCGACCTCCCACCAGAGCTCCTGCAGCGGCGGGATGCGGCCCAGCATGTCCTCATCCAGCATGCTCCAGATTATTCCCCGGTCGGGGCGGGGGTACTCGTGGCGGGTGGCGATCACCCTCGTGGGGGTGACGATGTAGTCTATCACGGTGTCGTAGGGGCGCACCTCCACATCCACGTCCACCACCTGGCAGTCGTGGCCGGTGGCAACCAGCACCGAGTTCTGGTCCACAAGGCCCTTGGTGTAGAGCATTGCCCACTCAAGGTCAAAGTAGCCGTGGCCCTTGCCGAAGCGGACCCCGCCCTGGGTGATGGCGGAGGCGCCGGTGACCAGCAGGTCGATGTGGCCCACCGCCTGCTTGAGCTGGGCGAGGGTGTGGTGCTTCCAGTAGCGGCCCACGCCGTCAAGGGTTCCGGCCAGCTCCTCCTTGCCCTCCGGCACGTCCCCGGGCTTCACCACAAAGAAGCCCCGTGAGATGCTGTAGTTGGTCATTACCAGTATCTTTTTGTCCCTTATCACAAACTCCCGCAGCAGCTCCATGTTGTTGTCGGGGGTGACAAAGATCACCCTGGCGTTTTTGTAGAAATCCTGCTGGCGGAACAGCCTGGCGCCCTCCTCGCTGCCCTCGTAGTCGGTGATGAACTCGGCAAAGTTGAAGCTGAACCGGGAATCCGGCCGGGCCACCCGGCGCAGCTGCTCCCATATCATTACGCGGGCGTCTTTTGCGGACATTTTCTCGCTCATACTGATGCTCTCCCTTGTTTTTGTTTGTTAGTCGGCCCGCCGGGGGAAAACCCGGCAAACGGCCAAAACCGCCCTGGTTTCAGAGCGGTTCCCTGGCTTTTTTACTGCTGGTCGTAGAGGTGGCAGACCACAAAGTGGCCCGGCTCTATCTCCCGCATCTCGGGGGCCACCTGGCGGCACTTCTCCATGCAGTCCTTGCAGCGGGTGTGGAACTTGCAGCCCTTGGGCGGGTTTACAGGGCTTGGTATGTCCCCCTCCAGGATGATGGGCTCCCGGTCGGCGTCCTCGTCAATGGTGGGGATGGCGGCCATGAGCGCCCGGGTGTAGGGGTGCTTGGGGTTGTGGAATATCTGCTCGGCGGGGGCCAGCTCCACAATGGCCCCGAGATACATAACGCCTATGCGGTCGCTTATGTACTTCACCACCGAGAGGTCGTGAGTGATAAAGAGGTAGGTGAGGTTCTGCTGGGCCTTGAGGTCCTTGAGCAGGTTTATGATCTGGGCCTGTATGGACACGTCCAGGGCGCTCACCGCCTCGTCGCAGACCACGAACTTGGGCCTGAGTGCGAGGCTGCGGGCGATGCCTATCCTCTGGCGCTGGCCGCCGGAGAACTGGTGGGGGAAGCGGTGCAGGAAGTAGGGGGCGAGGCCGCACTGGTCCATGACCCGCAGCACCTCCTCCTTCATGCGGTCGTCGTTGCGGCGGAAGTACCGGTGGGCCAGCATGCCCTCGCCGATTATCTGCCCCACCGACATTCTGGAGTTGAGGCTGGAGTAGGGGTCCTGGAATATGAGCTGCAGGTCCCGGCGCAGCCGGCGCATCTCGCTGTAGTTGAGGCGGGCGAGGTCTACGCCGCTGTCCCGGTAGCTCTCGTACCTGTCAAAGTCGGGGTCGCTGCGGTGGGCGTCCCGAAGGGCGTCTATGCGCTGCTCCACCTCCTCCAGCTGCTTCTGCTGGGCGCCGATGCGCTCATCCAGCTGGGAGATGCGGGCCTTTGCACTCTGCCCGGCGCCGGTCCTGCCGGACTTTTGGGCGGCGTACTCCGCGTCCGCAAGCCGCAGCTCCGCCTCCTCCCGGCGCAGCCGCAGGCCGCGTATGGCGCGGGAGAGCTGCCAGCGCTGCAGGAACAGCTGCTTTACCTCGGTGAGGTCCGGCAGCACCATCAGCCCGCCTATAAGGTTGGCCATGTCCAGCAGCTGGTCGTTGGCCTTCTTCTCGGCGGCGGTGAGCTCCTCGTGCTTCTGGTACTGCTCCTTCTCCGAGAGGGTGTCGTAGTGGGCGCGCAGCTCGTCCCGGTGCTTCTCCAGCACCCGCAGCCTTTTGCGCTGGCGCTCGAGGCTGGAGATGGTGCGCTTTACATAGAGGGGGGCTATCTCGTCTATGCTGCGGCCGTAGTACATGGTGCGGCCGTCGGTCTGCTGGTAGACCTGCAGGATACTCCTGCCGAGGGTGGACTTGCCGCAGCCCGACTCACCCACAAGACCCAGCGGCTCGCCCTCGTATATATCCACGGTTATGCCGTCGTTGGCCTTGACAAACAGGCCCTTCTTTCCGGCGGGAAAATACTGTTTCAGGTTCACTATGCGGAAAAGCAGTTTTTTATCTGTTTGCATTTCGCGCCTCCTTATCCGGGTAGAAGCAGCGCACCTGCTGCTGCTCCGACACCTTCACCATGGGCGGCTCCTCGCCGAGGCAGCGCTCGGTGGCGTAGCGGCAGCGGGGGGCGAACTTGCAGCCCTTGGGCAGGTCCAGCGGGTGAGGCACCGCGCCGGGGATGGCGTCCAGCCGCTCGGAATCGGTGTCGAGCCGCGGCACCGACGCCAGCAGCCCCTCGGTGTAGGGGTGGGAGTACTGCACGTTCTTTGCAAACAGCACCTTGGCCGGCACCTGCTCCACCACCTCGCCGCAGTAGAGCACCGCAACCGTGTCCGCCATCTGGTTTATTACCCCGAGGTCGTGGGTTATGAACATGATGGCGGTGCCGTGCTCCCGCTTGAGCTCGTTCATGAGCCGCAGTATCTGCGCCTGGATGGTCACGTCCAGGGCGGTGGTGGGCTCGTCGGCTATTAGCAGCTTGGGCTGGCAGGCCAGGGCCATGGCTATCATCACCCTCTGGCGCATGCCGCCGGAGAGCTGGTGGGGGAACTGTTTTATGACCACCTCGGGGTTCGGGATCTTGACGTCCGCCAGCAGCTTGAGCGCCTCGGCGGCGGCCTGTTTCCTGTTCATGCCCCGGTGGAGGATGAAGGGCTCGGAGAGCTGCCTCTCCACGTTGAACACCGGGTTGAGGCTGGTCATGGGCTCCTGGAAGATGACCGAAATGGCGTTGCCCCGGATGCCGTACATCTCGTTGAGGGGGATTTTGGTGAGGTCCTTGCCCTCAAACATGATTTCGCCGGACTCTATATAACCGTTGCCGTCCAGCAGCCGCAGGATGCTCATGGCGGCCACCGACTTGCCGGAGCCGGACTCCCCCACCACGCCCAGGGTCTGGCCGGGCTCTATGGAATAGCTCACCCCGTTCACCGCCTTTACGGTGCCCCGCTTGGTGGTGAAGTAGGTGTGCAGGTCTTTTGTTTCAAGCAGTGCCATACTCTATCCCCCCTATCTCTCTGCGCTCTTGGGATCCATGGCGTCCCGCAGCCCGTCGCCGATGAGGTTGATGCAGACGGTGCAGAGGCCGAAGATCCCGGCGGTGAACACCCAGCGCCACCAGTACTGCTGGATGACGATGGAGTTGTTGGCCCCGGTGAGCATGTTGCCCCAGGTGGGGGTGGGCAGCGGTATGCCGAAGCCCATGTAGGACAGGGTGGACTCGGTGAGCATGCAGGTGGCGAAGGAGAGGGTTATGGAGACCAGCAGCACGCTCATTACGTTGGGGATGATGTGCCGCATCACTATGCTCCCCTCCCGGACACCCATGGTCTTGGCGGCGGTGACGTACTCCTGCCCCCCCTGGGAGAAGATCTGGGCGCGCACCAGCCGGAAGGTGCTGGTCCAGGAGAGCACCCCAAGCACCACCATGATTATGTACATTCGGTTCTCCACCGAGATCTTGGTGCCTATTACGGTGGAGAGTATTAGCGCGAAGGGCAGGAAGGGCAGGCCGTAGACTATCTCGGCAATCCGGCTGGTGACCATGTCCACCGCGCCGCCGAAGTAGCCCGCGAGGCCACCCAGCACCACGCCGATTATGGTGGAGATTATCACCGCTATGGCGCCAACCGTCATGGTCATCTTTCCGCCGTTGACTATGCGGGAGAGAATGTCGCGGCCCAGGTCGTCGGTGCCCATGAGGTAGCCCTTGAGGCCCCAGGTGAGCACATCACCGTCGGTGGTGATGGCGTAGTTCTGGTAGCAGCCGGCGTAGACGGTGAGCACATCCGCCTCATTGACGCTGTCCGGCACCTCCGCCTGGTGGAAGGTGTCGTCCCCCCAGGAGATGACGTCGCCGTTCTCCATGAGGGCGGTGTAGTGGTAGCGGCCGCCGTAGAGCTCAACCGGTATGCTCTCGCTCTCGGGGACGTTGCGCTCGCCGTGGGTGCAGTTGCCCCAGACGTATATTTTGCCGTTCTCGTCCACCGCGGCCACATTCTGGGCGGTGGCGGCTATGTCCACCACCTTTACCGAGCCGTCGGTGAGTTCGGTGGGTATGCTGCGAAGGGGGGAGTCGTTGCTGAAGCCGGTGTAGGCCACGGTGCCGTCCTTGAGCAGCACTATGTAGGCGAAGTCGGTGAGGGCCACCTTCTCCACGTTGCCCTGGTACTGCTTGGGGGTGGCGGTGGAGCCCTCCGGCAGCTTCTCCTCCGAGCGGAACTCGATGTCCGCGTTGTAGTCGTTGCCCCAGAGGTAGAGCTCCCCATCGGTGGTGACAATGGCGGAGAACTGGTTGGAGGCCTCCAGCTGCTTAATGTTCTCGGCTCCGCCGGCGAGGGCGCTGACAAGGCCCCGCTGGCTGGAGTAGTTGGCCTGGCCCAGGCGGTCGTTGCCCCAGAAGTAGAGCTCCCCGTCCTCGGCGAGGGCCACGGCGTGGTCGGTGCCGGCGGCGATGAGCACAATGTCCGCCTCCTGCACCTCGTCGGGTATGTCGCTCATGTCGATGGTGTCGGTGATTCTGGTGTAGCCCCAGATGTACATCTCGCCCTCACTGTCCACCCCGATGCTGTAGTTGGGGCCAACGGCGATGTCCGCAACGCCCGTCTTCTTTAGCTCGGAGGGCACCTTCATCATGTTGAGGCCGGGGGCGATGTTGGCCTGGCTGGCGTCGGCGTAGCCGAGGTCGATGGGCATGAAGATGGGGCCGATCATCACAAAGGCGAAGATAAGCAGGAACACCACCAGCCCGAACATGGCGGTGCGCTTGTGCAGGAAGTTCTGCAGCACCATCCTGCCGGGGCTCTGCAGCGCCTCCTCCTCGGCGAAGCTCAGCTCCTTTTTGGGGCCAAAGCCGAAGAGGCGGGTAAACACCATCATCCCAAAGCTCTGCCTGCGGGCGGAGCCATTCTCCAGGTTTTTATCCTTTTTTGCCACTGTCTTCCCCCCTTTACTTGTCCACCCTGACGCGGGGGTCCACAACACCGTACACTAGGTCGGTTATGAGGTTCCCTATCAGCGAGACTATGGTGTAGAACATCTGAATGGCAAGGCAGAGCTCGGCGTCGGAGTTGTTGAGGCCCAGTATGTAGAGCTGGCCCATGCCGTTGAGGCCAAAGACGTTCTCGATTATGAGCGAGCCGGAAAACACACTCAGGAACCAGCCGATTATGCTGGTCACCACCGGCAACAGAGCGTTGCGCCAGGCGTGGGAGTAGACCACCGCCCGCTCGCGAACACCCTTGGCTCTGGCGGTGCGGATGCAGTCCATGCTCAGAGCGTCTATCATGGAGGCTCTCACATACCGGCTCATACCGCCGAGGGAGGCAAAGACGCTCACCAATATGGGCAGGGCCATGTAGTGCAGCTTGTCCAGGAAGGCCTCAAGGCCCACATACATGGAGCCGGGGGTCTTGGCGCCGCCCACCGGGAACCAGCGCAGCAGCACCGCAAACACAAAGATGAATATCAGCGCGATTATGTACTGGGGCATGCTGTAGCCCAGTATGGTGACGCTCTGCACCGCGCTGTCTATCCGGTTGTTCTTGTGCACAGCGCAGTAGATGCCAAGAGGTATGGTTATAGCGAGGGTCAGAATTATAGAGAAGGTGTTGAAGAAGATGGTGTTCTTCATCGGCTCGGTGATAACCGTTATCACGTCCTGCTTGTGGTACTGGCTGTAGCCGAAGTTGCCCTGCAGCAGCCCGTCAAAGCCGCCGCTCTTCTCCGGCATGAGGCC
>CALXAK010000070.1 GCA_944386255.1 uncultured Clostridia bacterium | reverse complement strand
GCGTCGATGCCTTCCGTCTGTCCAACCAGCGCCCCGAGTGGATGATCCTCACCGTGATCCCCGTGATCCCGCCGGATATCCGCCCCATGGTCCAGCTGGACGGCGGCAGGTTCGCCACCAGCGACCTCAACGACCTCTACCGCAGGGTCATCAACCGCAACAACCGCCTCAAGAGGCTGCTGGAGTTGGGCGCCCCGGACATCATCGTCCGCAACGAAAAGCGCATGCTCCAGGAGGCTGTTGACGCCCTCATCGACAACGGCCGCCGCGGCCGCCCGGTCACCGGCGCCAACAACCGCCCCCTCAAGAGCCTGTCCGACATGCTCAAGGGCAAACAGGGCCGCTTCCGCCAGAACCTGCTGGGCAAGCGCGTTGACTACTCCGGCCGCTCGGTCATCGTGGTGGGCCCGGAGCTCAAGATATACCAGTGCGGTCTGCCCAAGGAGATGGCCCTCGAGCTCTTCAAGCCCTTTGTAATGAAGCACCTGGTGGAGACCAAGGTTGCCAACAACATAAAGAGCGCCCGCAAGATGGTGGAGCGCATGCGCACCGAGGTGTGGGACTCCCTCGAGACGGTCATCAAGGACCACCCGGTCATGCTCAACCGCGCCCCCACCCTTCACAGGCTGGGCATCCAGGCCTTTGAGCCGGTGCTGGTGGAGGGCAGAGCCCTCAAGCTGCACCCCCTCATGTGCACCGCCTTCAACGCTGACTTCGACGGCGACCAGATGGCCGTGCATGTGCCCCTCTCCGCCGAGGCCCAGGCCGAGGCGAGGTTCCTCATGCTCTCGGCCAGCAACCTGCTCAAACCCTCCGACGGAAAGCCGGTGGCGGTGCCCACCCAGGACATGGTGCTGGGTTCCTACTACCTCACCATGATAAGGGACGGCGAGCCGGGCGAGGGCAAGGTGTTCCGCGACTTCGACGAGGCCATGATGGCCTACAACGAGAAGATAATCACCCTGCACACCCGCATTAAGGTCCGGGTGGAGAAGGAGATTGACGGTGTTTTGCACACCGGCATGATTGACACCACCATCGGCCGCCTCATCTTCAACCAGCCCGTCCCCCAGGACCTGGGCTTTGTGGACCGCAGCGTACCCGGCAACGAGTTCAAGCTCGAGGTGGACTTCCTGGTGGGCAAAAAGCAGATAAGCAAGATCATCGACGCCTGCATCAGGGTCCATGGCATTCCCAGGACCGCCGAGGTGCTGGACCGCATTAAGGACCAGGGCTTCAAGTTCTCCACCCGCAGCGGCATAACCGTTTCGGTGTCGGATGTGGTGATTCCTCCCCAGAAGGAGGAGCTGCTCCGGCAGGCGGACGAGAAGGTGGAGAAGATCACCCGCCAGTACCAGCGGGGCCTTATCTCGGACGAGGAGCGCTACACCGGCGTCATAAAGACCTGGACCGAGACCACTGCCGAGGTGTCCAAGGTGCTGCAGAACAACCTCACCGCCGACAACCCCATCTTCATGATGGCGGACTCCGGCGCCCGAGGCTCCATCGACCAGATCAAGCAGATAGCCGGCATGCGCGGCCTCATAGCCAACACCTCCGGCCGCACCATCGAGATGCCCATACGCTCCAACTACCGCGAGGGCCTCAACATCCTCGAATACTTCATCTCCTCCCGCGGCGCCCGAAAGGGCCTCGCCGACACTGCCCTTCGCACCGCCGACTCCGGTTACCTCACAAGGCGCCTTGTGGACGTTTCCCAGGAGGTAATCATCCACGAGCAGGACTGCGGCACCAAGGAGGGCATTGAGGTCTCGGATATCTACGATGGCAACAACATCATCGAGTCGCTCAAGGAGCGCCTCACCGGCCGCTATCCCGTCTCCGACGTCCATCATCCCATCACCGGTGAGGTGCTGGCCAGCAGCGACGAGATGATAACCGCCGATATCGCCGAGAGGATTGTGGACGCGGGCATAAAGTCGGTCAAGATCCGCTCGGTGCTTAACTGCCGCTGCCGCCACGGGGCCTGCGCCAAGTGCTACGGCTCCAACCTTGCGGACGGCCGTCCCGTTGGCCTTGGAGAGGCGGTGGGCATCATCGCCGCCCAGGCCATCGGCGAGCCGGGCACACAGCTCACCATGCGCATCTTACCCACCGGAGGCATCACCTCCACCGAGGACATCACCCAGGGTCTGCCCCGTGTCGAGGAGCTGTTTGAGGGCCGCAAGCCCAAGCCCTCCCACCTCGCCATCCTCACCGAGATCGCCGGCGTTGTCAGCATCGATGAGAACAAGAAGAACCGCTACGCGGTGGTGACCGGCGTGGATGAGGAGGGTGTGCCGGTGGAGAAGAGCTACCTCATACCCTACGGCGTGAGCCTCAAGGTTTCGAACGGGGACAATGTGGACGTGGGCGACATGCTCACCGACGGCCAGGTCAACCCCCACGACGTGCTGGCCATACGCGGCCGCCTCGCGGTGCAGGACTACCTCATCGAGGAGGTCCAGAAGGTCTACCGCACCCAGGGTGTTGACATCAACGACAAGCACATCGAGGTGATTGTCCGCCAGATGATGCGCAAGGTCCGGGTCATCGACGCCGGCTCCTCCGAGATACTCGCCGGCAGCATGGCCGACAAGAACGAGGTCCAGGACATCAACGACCAGCTCCAGCGCCGCATAGACGCAGGGGAGCAGGGGATAGAGCTCATCAAGGTGGAGCCGGTGCTGCTGGGTATAACCAAGGCGTCCCTCGCCACCGAGAGCTTCCTCTCCGCGGCCTCCTTCCAGGAGACCACCCGGGTGCTCACCGACGCCGCCATAAAGGGCAAGAGCGACCCGCTGCTGGGCCTCAAGGAGAACGTCATCATCGGCAAGCTCATCCCCGCCGGAACCGGCATGGATATCTTCAGTTCCACCACCTACCGGCTCACCGACGAGGGCCAGAACGGCATCGTCACGGTGGACGGCGTGGCGGTAAACGCCCAGTAATTTCGGTATTGCAAAGCGTGTAGGATTATTGTATAATTACTACCGCTGCCCATTTTCGGGTGGATAGACGGCGAAGAACCGTATATCATAAATTTTTAAAGGAGGTGCGATAGTTTGCCTACTTTCAACCAGCTGGTTCGCAAGGGTCGTAAGGAGTCGGTCTACAAGTCCAAGTCTCCTGCTCTGCAGAGCGGTTTCAACTCTCAGAAGCGCGTCTACACCGACGTCAGCTCCCCCCAAAAGCGTGGAGTCTGCACTACCGTCAAGACCATGACCCCCAAGAAGCCGAACTCGGCCCTTCGTAAGGTCGCCCGTGTGCGTCTTACCAACGGCATCGAGGTCTGGGGCTACATCCCCGGCGTCGGCCACAACCTGCAGGAGCACAGTGTTGTGCTGGTGCGCGGCGGCCGTGTCAAGGACCTGCCCGGCGTGCGCTACCACATCATCCGCGGCACCCTCGATACCCAGGGCGTCAACGGCAGGATGCAGGGCCGCTCCAAGTACGGGGCAAAGCGTCCCAAGAAGTAAATCCACTACCATGCCTACAGAGGTCAATGTTTATATATAACTGCTTCTGTTGGCCACGGGAGCCCAGAGGGCTTTCGAGTACCTGTGAAATCATTCTGTGAGGGAGGGAAGAAAACATGCCAAGAAGAGGCAGAATTTCAAAGCGCGACGTACTGCCTGACCCCATCTACAACAGCAAGATGGTCACCCGCCTTATCAACAACATCATGTATGACGGCAAGAGGGGCGTAGCCCAGAAGATTGTCTACTCCGCCTTTGACATTGTCAAGGACAAGACCGGCAACGAGCCGCTGGAGATGTTTGAGAAGGCGCTGGACGCCATCATGCCCGAGCTCGAGGTCAAGGCCCGCCGTGTGGGCGGCTCCACCTACCAGGTGCCTATCGAGGTGCGCCCTGCCCGCCGCGAGACCCTGGGTCTTCGCTGGCTGGTGGGCTACTCTCGCACCCGCGGTGAGCGCACCATGAGCGAGCGCCTTGCGGGCGAAATAATGGACGCCTGCAACGGCAACGGCAACGCGGTCAAGAAGCGCGAGGATACCCACAAGATGGCTGAGGCCAACAAGGCCTTTGCCCACTACAGGTATTGATCCCACCGGGACCAGTGCCGCAATAACCCAGTTGTTATCTTATAGGTTAAGGAGGAAGGTATGCCGAGGGAGTATTCACTTGAAGCCACCCGTAACATCGGAATTATGGCTCATATCGACGCCGGCAAAACTACCACCACTGAGCGCATCCTGTTTTATACAGGTATAAATCACAAAATAGGCGAGACCCATGACGGCGCCGCTACGATGGACTGGATGGCACAGGAGAAGGAGCGCGGCATAACCATAACCTCCGCAGCTACCACCGCTACCTGGAACGGCTGCCGCATCAACATCATCGACACCCCGGGCCACGTTGACTTCACCGTGGAGGTGGAACGCTCTCTGCGCGTGCTGGACGGTTCCGTCACCGTCTTCTGCGCCAAGGGCGGCGTTGAGCCCCAGTCCGAGACGGTGTGGCGCCAGGCGGACAAGTACAAGGTACCCCGCATGGCCTACATCAACAAGATGGACATAATGGGCGCGGACTTCTACCGCGTTGTCACCATGATGCGCGAGCGCCTCAAGTGCAACGCCGTGCCCATCCAGCTGCCAATCGGCGCCGAGGAGTCCTTTGTGGGACTAATCGACCTGCTGGACATGAAGGCTTACACCAACTTTGAGGTGGTGGGCAAGGACGTGGAGGGCGAGGAGATCCCCGCCGACATGGTTGATAAGGCCAACGAGTACCGGGAGAAGCTGATTGAAGCCCTTGCCGACCTGGACGACTCCATCATGGAGAAGTACCTGGGCGGTGAGGAGATAACCATCGAGGAGATGAAGGCGGCGATCCGCAAGGGCACCATTGAAAACACCTTTGTCCCGGTGGTCTGTGGTACCTCCTACCGCAACAAGGGCGTGCAGAAGCTGCTGGACGCCATAGTCGATTATATGCCCGCCCCCACCGACATCCCCTCCATCAAGGGGGTGAACCCGGTGACCGGCGAGGAGGAGTTCCGCCACTCCAGCGACACCGAGCCCTTCTCGGCGCTGGCCTTTAAGATTGCAGTGGACCCCTTCGTGGGCAAGCTCTGTTTCTTCAGGGTCTATTCCGGTTCCATCAACGCGGGCAGCACCGTCTACAATTCGGTGAAGGACAACAACGAGCGCATGGGCCGCATCCTTCTGATGCACGCAAACCACCGCTCCGACCTTGAGACCGCCTATGCCGGCGATATTGCCGCCCCCGCGGGCCTCCCGAACACCCCCCCCGGCGACCCCCGCTGCCACCGCAACCACCCCATAATCCTCGAGTCCATGGAGTTCCCGGAGCCGGTTATCCGCGTGGCGATCGAGCCCCGCACCAAGGCCGGCCAGGAGAAGATGGGCATAGCCCTGGCGAAGCTCGCCGAGGAGGACCCCACCTTCAAGACCTACACCGACGAGGAGACCGGCCAGACCATCATCGCCGGCATGGGCGAGCTGCACCTCGAGATCATCGTGGACAGGCTGCTGCGCGAGTTCAAGGTTGAGGCCAACGTGGGCAACCCCCAGGTTGCCTACCGCGAGACCATCCGCAAGCCCGCTTCCGCCGAGGCAAAGTACGCCCGGCAGACCGGCGGCCACGGCCAGTACGGTCACGTCAAGATCCGCGTGGAACCCAACGAGAGCGGCGCCGGGTATGAGTTCATCAACTCCACCGTCGGCGGCGTCATCCCCAAGGAGTTCATTGAGCCGGTCAACATCGGCATCAAGGGCGCCATGCAGTCCGGTGTGCTGGCGGGATACCCCGTTGTGGACATCAAGGTGGACCTCTACGATGGTAGCTACCACGAGGTGGACTCCTCCGAGATGGCCTTTAAGATTGCCGGTTCCATGGCCCTCAAGGAGGCCCTCGCCAAGGCCGACCCGGTGCTCACCGAGCCCATAATGAAGGTGAGCGTGGTGGTGCCGGACGAGTACACCGGCGACGTCATCGGCGATATCAACGCCCGCCGCGGCCAGATCCAGGGCATCGAGAACGTGGCCGGCGCCCAGCAGATTGACGCTTTTGTGCCGCTGAGCGAGATGTTCGGTTACGCCATCGACCTGCGCAGCAAGACCCAGGGAAGGGGACAGTATTCCATGGAGCCCAGCCACTATGTGGAGGTGCCCAAGAACATTGCTGCCGCCCTCTGCGCCAAGCGCCAGGGCAATTAAAAAAGCCCTTGAAATTTGGCGGCTTTGCTGCTAAAATACCCTTGCAAGTATTATCAAAAATGTATTGGTTTTCATAAGGAGGAACTACCACAAATGGCAAAACAGAAGTTTGAGCGTAGCAAGCCTCATGTCAACATTGGTACCATTGGCCACGTTGACCACGGCAAGACTACCCTTACCGCGGCCATCACCAAGGTCCTTGCTATGAAGGGCCAGGCCAAGTTTGAAGCCTACGACATGATCGACAAGGCTCCCGAGGAGAGGGAGCGCGGCATAACCATCAACACCGCTCACGTCGAGTACGAGACCGACAAGCGTCACTATGCTCACGTTGACTGCCCGGGCCACGCCGACTATGTTAAGAACATGATCACCGGCGCTGCCCAGATGGACGGTGCTATCCTGGTTGTTTCCGCCGCCGATGGCCCCATGCCCCAGACCCGTGAGCACATCCTGCTCTCTCGTCAGGTTGGCGTGCCCTCCATCGTCGTGTTCATGAACAAGGCCGACCAGGTGGACGACCCCGAGCTGCTGGAGCTGGTGGAGATGGAGATCCGCGAGCTGCTCTCCGACTACGAGTTCCCCGGCGACGAAATCCCCATCATCAAGGGTTCCGCCCTGCAGGCTCTCGAGAGCACCAGCACCGATATCAACGACCCGGTGTATGCTCCTATCCTTGAGCTCATGGATGCTGTTGACTCCTACATCCCCACCCCGGAGCGCAAGGCCGACCAGCCCTTCCTCATGCCTGTTGAGGATACCATGACCATCACCGGCCGTGGCACCGTTGCCACCGGTCGTGTTGAGCGCGGCCGCATCACCCTCAACAGCCCTGTTGAGATCGTTGGCCTCTCCGAGGAGACCGGCAAGACCGTTATCACCGGCCTTGAGATGTTCCGCAAGACCCTGGACTTTGCTGAGGCCGGCGACAACATCGGCGCCCTGCTCCGCGGTGTCCAGAGGAGCGACATTGAGCGCGGCCAGGTTCTCTGCGAGCCGGGTTCCATCAAACCCCACACCAAGTTCCATGGCCAGGTCTACATCCTCAAGAAGGATGAGGGCGGCCGTCACACCCCCTTCTTCAACAACTACCGTCCTCAGTTCTACTTCCGTACCACCGACGTTACCGGTGTTGTCTCGCTGCCCGAGGGCGTCGAGATGTGCATGCCTGGCGACAACGTGGAGATGGATGTTGAGCTGATCACCCCCATCGCCATTGAGGAAGGTCTGCGCTTCGCTATCCGCGAGGGCGGCCGTACCGTTGGCTCCGGCGTGGTTGTTGGCATCAACGCCTAAGTCATCTCAAAACTTCAAAGAGCCTTCCGCTTCGGCGGGGGGCTCTAAGTTTAATACTTTTTGAATGGAGCTGCTATGAGTAAGATTGCTTTTGAGGGTCTATCCTTTGACGACGTCCTGCTGATTCCCCGTCATTCCGACGTGCTGCCCAACGCGGTGTCCCTGCGCTCCCATCTTGCTGGGGACCTCTATCTCAACATCCCCATTGTGGCCGCCGGGATGGATACCGTAACCGAGAGGGACATGGCGATTGCCATTGCAAGGCTCGGCGGTGTGGGCTTTGTACATAAGAGCATGCCCATTGAGGACCAGGCGAACGAGATAAAAGCGGTAAAGGCCGCCTCCATTCAGGGCTATGATAACGCCGCGGTCGCGGCCGACGGCAGGCTCATTGCAGCAGCTGCTGTGGGTGCCACCGTGGACGTCATCGATCGCGTCTCTGCCCTTGTTGAGGCGGGGGTGAACATCATCGCCATTGACACCGCTCACGGCAACTCCCAGAATGTTATAAACACCGTGGCCAAGGTCAAGGCCGCCTTCCCCTCGCTGCCGGTGGTTGCCGGGAACATCGCCACCCCTGACGCGGTCAAGTACCTGGTGGACGCGGGCGCCGACTGCGTCAAGGTTGGCATTGGCCCCGGTTCCATCTGCACCACCAGGATAGTCTCCGGCATGGGCATGCCCCAGATATCCGCCATAATGAACTGCTCCGAGGAGGCGGACAGGTGCGGTGTCACCGTCATCGCCGACGGCGGCATCAAGTACTCCGGAGACATCGCCAAGGCCATTGCCGCCGGCGCCAGTACCGTCATGCTGGGTTCGCTGCTGGCGGGCTGCACCGAGAGCCCCAGCGAGCTGCTGGAGGTGGACGGCAAGAAGGTCAAGATGTACCGCGGCATGGGTTCTACCTCTGCCATGCAGCGCAGCGGAGGCGACCGCTACTTCCAGAACGGCACCAAGAAGTTTGTTCCGGAGGGCATAGAGGGATATGTGAACTTCTCCGGCGACCTGGCGGACGTGCTCTACCAGCTGCTGGGCGGCCTTCGCTCCGGCATGGGCTACTGCGGCTGTCCCGACATTGAGACGCTGAGGACCCAGTGCAGCTTTGTGAAGATCTCCGCCGCCGGCCTCAATGAGAGCCACCCCCATGACCTCGCCGCCTATGGAAGCGAAGCCAACTACCACGGCAGGAGCTGAACTTAATTTCTACAAATAAATGGCCGCTGCCCTCGGGCAGCGGCCATTTTTTCTTTATGAAGCGGTCATTCGGCCTTCTGGTCTTCGCGGCTCTGACGCTCCGGGAGCTTTTTTGCCTCCCGCCTGCTGCCGATCCACCTGATGGCCGCCACCAGCAGCATAGCTGCGGCGCCCACCGCGAGATACCTGGCCGAGAGGGAGGTGAATTCCGACGCCCCCGCGCCGAACACCACCATGGAGGATGCGATAAATATTATCGGCAGGTAGAAGATGAGAATCCAGTTTGCCTTTATGTCCTTTCCCGCCACGGCGCCGTTTATCGCCGCGAGTATGGGGTTTACCCAGTAGAACTGCAGCATCACAAAGGCGAACCCGGCTTCGCCCCCGACCACCCGAACGGCGATGAACGGCATCACAAGGGTCAGGATGAGCGAGGATATTACCGACAGGGAAGCTATTCTTTTTGAGGACATGGCACACCTCCAATTTGCAGCTGATGAGAGAATTCTACAGCATTTGCCATACAAATAAAAGCCCGTGCAGGCAAAATATGGCTGTTGACAAACTCACGCTTAGGAATATAATTGGATTGAACTTAATAACAAGGTGTCTTCAGGGCAGGGTGAAATCCCCGACTGGCGGTAAAGTCCGCGAGCGCTTCGGCGCTGAATTGGTGAAACTCCAATACCAACAGTAGAGTCTGGATGAAAGAAGACGCACAGCTTTTTTGGCATGCCGTCGCCCTGAAACTTGTTTTTGGGCGACTTTATTTTTTGGGAGTGAGAATAATGCATTCGAAAATCAGGAAACTGGTACTCGTGGCGGTTTTTGCCGCCATCACCACCGTTTTCATGACCTTTAAGTTCCCGGTGGCGTTCATAGCGCCTCCATTTTACAAGTTTGACCTCTCCGAGGCCATTGTGCTGCTGGCGGGCTTTACCCTCGGCGTGCTGCCCGCGGTGGCGGTGGAGCTCATAAAGGTGCTGCTCAACCTTCTCATCGACGGCACCGTCACCGCCGGCATAGGGGAGATATCCAACTTCCTTATGGGCTGCCTTCTGGTGGTGCCGGCCTCGGCTATCTTCCGCAGCCGCAGAAGCTTAGCCTCGGCGGTGGTGGGTTCTGTCGTGGGGGTGGCGGCACTCGCGATCGGAGCTGCCATCATCAATTACTACCTGCTCATCCCTGCCTATTGCGGAGCCTTTGGCCTCACGGTGGACGCCATAGTTGGCATGGCCGCCGAGATAAACTCCGGTGTAGACGACCTTGTGAGCATGGTGGTGCTCACCACCGTCCCCTTCAACCTGCTCAAGGGGGTCAGCAGCGCGCTGCTGGCGGTGCTCTGCTGCCGTCCGCTCACACGGGCCCTCAAAAAGGGCGGCGTGGAGATGGATTGACAAACCCCACGGCCGGTGGTATAGTATATAACCGAAAATAAAATATATCTTATCAAGAGCGGCTGAGGGAAATGGCCCAGTGAAGCCCGGCAACCTGTCCTGTTGGGATAAGGTGCTAAATCCATCGGCGTCAGCCGGCAGATAAGTGTTATACTGCGCCCGGCTACGCCGGGCGCTGTTTTTGTTAAGGGAAAGGTCATTTAATGCAAAGCTACTTCTTCACCTCCGAGTCGGTCACCGAGGGCCACCCTGACAAGGTCTGTGACGCCATCTCCGACGGCATTCTGGACGCGGTAATCGCCGCCGACCCCGCCGCCCGGGTTGCCTGCGAGTGCATGGCAAAGAGCGGCCTGCTGGTGCTGGCCGGGGAGATAACCACCACCGCGAAGGTGGACTACGAGAGGGTGGCCCGGGAGGTCATCGCCTCCATTGGCTACACCGACGACTCCCTGGCCTTTTCCGCCAACAATGTGGAGATAATCTGCCGCATAGAGCAGCAGTCACCCGACATTGCCATGGGGGTGGACAATTCCCTGGAGGTAAAGCTGGGGGAGAGCCAGCGGGACATCGGCGCTGGGGATCAGGGGATGATGTTCGGCTACGCCTGTGACGAGACCCCGGAGCTCATGCCCGCCGCCATAAGCTACGCCCACCGGCTCACCCGCAGGCTGGCCGAGGCAAGGCGCAGCGGTGAGCTGCCCTACCTTCGCCCGGACGGCAAGAGCCAGGTGACTGTGGAGTACCGGGACGGCCGGGTGGCGAGGATCGATGCGGTGGTAATAAGCACCCAGCACTCCCCGGAGGTGACCACCGAGCAGCTGCGTGAGGACGTAAAGCGGGAGATAATAGACAGAATACTTCCCCCGGAGCTCATGGACCGGGAAACCAAAGTATTCATCAACCCCACCGGCCGGTTTGTGATAGGCGGCCCCGAGGGAGACTGCGGCCTCACCGGGCGCAAGACAATAGTGGACACCTACGGCGGCTCCGCTCCCCCCGGCGGCGGGGCGTTCTCCGGCAAGGACCCCACCAAGGTGGACAGGTCCGCCGCCTACATGGCGAGGCATGTGGCCAAGAACATTGTCGCCGCCGGCATTGCCCGCCGCTGCCAGATACAACTGGCCTACGCCATTGGCGTGGCAAAACCGGTATCGGTGCTGGTGGACACCCTCGGCACCGGCAGAGTTGAGGACGAGCGCATAGCCGCAGCGGTGCAGCAGGTGTTTGACCTGAGACCCGCCGCCATAATCGACGACCTCAAGCTCCGCACCCCCATCTACAGAGGCCTTGCCTCATACGGCCACATGGGCCGGGAGGACCTGGGAGTGAGCTTTGAGCGCTGCGGCCGAAAGGATCAGCTGCTGCGGGCGCTGGGCCTTTAAAAGATGCCCCTCTTGTGACACCGCGAGCCTTATTTGAATAGTATGGCTCAAAGCGTCAAAAGGGGGGCTTTTTTTGGAAAATACCTTTGCTCTCGTTATAATCAGCGCCTTTGGGGTGCTGGGGGTGTTCTACGCCGCCACGCTGGTGGTGGAGCTGCTCTACTCGGGTGAGTGCAGGCGGGTATTTGTGGTGGTGCCAGTGGACGGCTGCAGCGATTCCGCCTCGCAGGTTCTCCGCTTTCTCCACGACGCGGGTCCCTTCGGCCAGAAGGTGGTGCTTGAGCTCTCACCCCTTGGGGAGGAGGGCCACAGGCTGCTGGAGAAGGGCTACTGCAAGACCATCCTCACCCCGGAGGAGCTGGGGCCGTATATTGAAAAGGAGTATAAAAAGCAATAGCGGCCCCGCCCGGGATATGCTATTATATAAAAGAATATAGGTTTAGCGGCTGGAATCTCAGATGGAAACAAAGATCGACGCGACGGTTGAAAATGTAGTCTACAGCAACAGGGAAACCGGCTTTACGGTGCTCGAGGTATCGAACGGCGGGGAGACCACCACGGTTGTGGGTGTGCTCGGCGGCGTCTCGGTAGGCGAGCGCCTTTTGCTGTATGGGGAATATGTGAACCACCCCTCCTTCGGCCCCCAGTTCAAGGCCCAGGCGGCGGAACGCATACTGCCCTCCGGCCAGGCCGCCATAGAGCGCTACCTTGGCGGCGGGGCAATACCGGGTCTCGGCCCGGTGCTGGCCGGCAGGATAGTTAGGGCCTTTGGGGATGAGACCTTTGAGATAATAGAGCACCAGCCGGAGAGGCTGGAGGGCATCAAAGGCATCTCCCCCCAGAAAGCCCGGGCCATCAGCTCTGAGTTTTTGAAGATACACAGCCTTCGCTCGGTGATAAACCAGCTCACCCAGATGGGGCTGCAGCTGCCGGAGGTGCTCTCGCTCTACAGGGCCTTTGGCCCCTCGGCGGCGGAGCTGCTGGAGGACAACCCCTACATGCTCTGCGGCTATCCCACCTACATGGACTTTGAGGCCGCCGACGCCATCGCCTCCTCTTTGGGCGGCCGCAGCGAGGACCCCAACCGCCTGAAAGCCTGTCTCATTTATGTGCTGCAGCACAACTCCCTCAACGGCCACACCTGCATACCCACCGAGACGCTGGTGGCCACCGCCGCAAACTTTCTGGGGACAGACCGGGAATCCATGTCCGGCCAGCTCTATGAGGCGGCGGACTTCGGCATGCTCAAACTCTCGCAGAGCGATTGGGGTGAGGCCGCGTCGCTGCCGGCGCTGGCCGAGGCGGAGAGCTACATAGCAGAGAGGCTGCTGCTACTCCGGGAGCGCAACTTCACCCCGGTGCTGGATATCCAGCGGGAGATAGCCGCCGTGGAGCAGAAGAACGGCATACTCTACAGCGGCCTGCAGCGGGAGGCCATAGCCGCAGCCCTCACCAGCGGCGCCGTGGTGATTACCGGCGGCCCCGGAACCGGCAAGACCACCGCCCTCAACGCCATAATCCAGCTGCTGGAGCGCATGGGGGAGAAGGTCATGCTCTGCGCCCCCACCGGCAGGGCGGCAAAGCGTCTCTCCCAGCTCACCGGCAGGGACGCCTCCACCGTCCACCGGCTGCTGGAGGTGGAGTACCGGGACGGCCCCGAGCCTCCGGGGTTTGTCCACAAGGAGCAGAATCCCCTTAAGTGCGACGCGGTGGTGGTGGACGAGATGTCCATGGTGGATGTGAACCTTTTCCGTTCGCTGCTGGCCGGCATAAGGCCGGACTGCAGGCTGGTGATGGTGGGGGACTCGGACCAGCTGCCCGCTGTCGGCCCCGGAAACCTGCTGCGGGACATTGTAAGCTCCGGGGCTCTGCCCGCGGTGGAGCTAAAGGAGGTGTTCCGGCAGGCCAGCGCCAGCCGCATAATCACCGCCGCCCACGAGATCGTCTCCGGCAGGGTGCCGGACCTCTCCGCTAACCAGGAGGACTTCTTCTTCCTCAGAGTTCCCCGCTCCAAGGCTGCCGGGTTTATTGGCGACCTTGTGGAGCGAAGGCTCCCGGCGGCGTACGGCTTTGACCCGTCGGCGGACATACAGGTGCTCGCCCCGGGGCGCAAGGGCCAGATAGGCACCATAGCCCTAAACGGCGAACTCCGGGACAGGCTCAATCCCCCCGCCCCCGGCAGGGCGCAGCTCAACGTCATGGGCAGGCTGTTCCGGGAAGGGGACAAGGTCATGCAGATAAAGAACAACTACGACCTCGAGTGCAGAAGAGGGGATGAGGTCACCCTTGGGGTGTTCAACGGTGACATCGGCACCCTGCAGCACATCGACCGAAAGGCCGGGATAATAACCTGTGCCTTTGACGACAAGCTGGTGGACTACACCCCAGAGCAGGCGGCGGAGCTGGAGCTCGCCTATGCCATAACGGTGCACAAGAGCCAGGGCTCGGAGTACCCGGCGGTGGTGCTGTGCCTATCGGACGTGAACCGCAAGCTCATGTACCGCAACCTGCTCTACACCGCCGTGACCAGGGCAAAAAATCTGCTCGTGGTGGTGGGAGAGGAGAGGACGGTGCAGCTCATGGTGGCCAACGACCGCAAGACCCTTCGCTACACCTGCCTCGAGAGGCTGCTGAGATGAAGGCGGCGCTGGAGGCACTCATAAAGCTGTTCTACCCGGACAGATGCATATTCTGCCTTGGGCTGCTGGAACCGGATGGCAGCTGCAGCTGCAGAAGAGAGGTGGAGATGAAGTGCCGCCTCAGCCTCGGGCGCCGTGAGACAAGGTTTCGGGAGAGCTGGCCCTCCTTCGTCATCTCCTCCTACATCTACAGGGACCCGGTCCCGGAGGCGGTTGCCAACTTCAAGTTCCGGGGCTTTACCCACGCTGCAAATGAGATGGCAAGGGTAATGGCGGAGGACGCCGCGGACTACCCGGAGCTCGGCGCCTGCCACCTGGTGGTGCCGGTGCCATCCTACCGTGGCCGCACCCTCCACGGGCTGGTGCTGGCCCGGGAGTTTGCAAAGGCCATGGGGCTGCCCTTTGACCCGAAGGCGGTGAAGAAGACCCGCGAGACCAAAAAGCAGCACGAGCTGGACCCGCGCAGCAGAAGGACCAATCTCAAGGACGCCTTTGCAGCCGATGAAAGGGTTAAGGGCCTTAGGGTGATAATCTGCGACGATGTGCTCACCAGCGGGTCCACCATTCTAGAGCTCGCCTCGGTGCTGAGAGCTGCCGGGGCCGAGGAGGTGTACGCGGTCACCTTTGCAAGGGCCGGGAACAAAAGATAAACTCACCGGCAAGAAAAAGCACCGGGGTTGTGCTATAATAGAAAACATCCATCCAGAAAACGGGAGACCCAGATGACCCAGCAGGAGATAAACAGCGCCTTCGTCAAAAAAAGGCGGGAATATATAGCCGCTTCACTGGCCGCAAAAGGCCTAAACCAGCGGCAGATAGAGGCGGTGACCCACACCGAGGGCCCGCTTCTCATATTGGCGGGAGCGGGCAGCGGCAAGACCACGGTGGTGGTAAACCGCATTGCAAATTTAATAAAATACGGCGACGCTTCCTCCTCTGACTACCTCTACCGGGACCCCACCGAGAGCGAGCTGCGGCAGCTGGACGAGGCGCTGGCAGCCGGCGCACCGGCGCCGGAGAGCCTCTCGGTGCTGCTCAGGGGCCGGAGGGTAATGCCCTGGAACATCCTGGCCATCACCTTTACAAACAAGGCTGCCGGGGAGCTAAAGAGCAGAATCGCCGCCATGACAGGGGAGGCGGGCAGGGATGTCTTCGCCTCCACCTTTCACTCCGCCTGCGTGAGGTTTCTGCGGCGGGATGCCGAGAGGCTGGGGTACCCCTCCTCCTTCACCATCTACGACCAGGACGACTCGGAGCGGGTGATGAAGGACATATACAAGGCGGACGGGGTGGACGACAGGTTCTTCCCCCTGGGGGCGGTGCTCTCGGAGATAGGCAGGCTCAAGGACCAGCTAATTTCCCCGGCGGAGTATGCTTCTGAGGCGCGGGACCAGAGGAAGGCTGCCGTCGCCCGGCTCTACCAGAGGTATCAGACAAGGCTCCGGGCGGCCGGTGCCATGGACTTTGACGACCTAATCTACAACACCGTAAAGCTGCTGGAGAGCAGCGAGGAGCTGCGGCAGCAATACGGTGAGCGGTTCCGCTATATAATGGTGGACGAGTACCAGGATACAAGCTACGCCCAGTACCGGCTGGTGGAGCTGCTGGGCGAGACCCACCGCAACCTCTGCGTGGTGGGGGACGACGACCAGAGCATCTACCGCTTCAGGGGCGCCACCATCGAGAACATCCTGGGCTTTGAGCGCCAGTTCAAGGGCGCGCTGGTGGTGCGGCTCGAGCAGAACTACCGCTCCACCGGCAATATGCTGGACGCCGCCAACAGCGTCATCTCCCAGAACCTGGGCCGCAAGGGCAAGCAGCTCTGGACCGACGGGGCCCGTGGAGCTCTGCCGGTGGTGTACTGCGCCGAGAACGAGCAGGAGGAGGCGAGGTATGTGGCGGCGGACATTCTGCAGCACACCGAGCGGGGGATCCCGCTAAAGAACCACGCCATACTCTACCGCATGCGTGCCCAGTCCAACGCCCTCGAAAACCACCTGCGCCGGGCGGCCATACCCTACAGGGTGGTGGGCGGCACAAGGTTCTACGACCGGCAGGAGATAAAGGATATAATCGCCTACCTCAACGTGATCGCCAACGGCAGCGACGACCTGCGGCTCAAGCGCATAATCAACCGCCCTCCCCGCAAGATAGGTGCCAGCACGGTGGAGAGCCTCGAGTCCATAGCCTCGGGCCTCGGGGTTTCCATGCTGAAGGTGGCGCAGCAGGCGGGGGAGTACCCGGCCCTCTCAAGGAGCGCCGTCGCGCTCTCGCGGTTCTGTGACATCTACCAGCAGCTGCTGGAGCTCTCCGAGCAGGGGACTCTGTTTGAGCTGGTGAGCCGGGTGATAGACGACACCGGCTACCGGGCCTGGCTGGAGGCGGCGGGAGACGAGGGCCTCACAAGGCTTGAGAACGTGGAGGAGCTGCTCTCCAACGTAAAGCTCTACGAGCAGGAGGCAGAGGAGCCCAGCCTCAGCGAGTTCCTGGAGGAGGTGGCGCTGGTTTCCGACATCGACTCCTACGACGAGGATGCGGACGCGGTGGTGCTCATGACCCTGCACAGCGCAAAGGGACTGGAGTTCGACTACGTCTACCTCGTGGGCATGGAGGAGGGCATCTTCCCCGGGGACCGGGCGAAGTACAACCCCGACGACATCGAGGAGGAGAGGCGCCTCGCCTATGTGGGCATCACCAGGGCGAAAAAGCAGCTCACCCTCACAAGGGCTTCTTCCAGGATGCTGTTTGGCCGCACAATGCGCAACATGCCCTCCAGGTTCCTGGAGGAGATACCCCCGGAGCTCAAGGAGGACAGGACCCCTCGCAAAACCGCTACCTACCTGAACCCTTCCTACAACCGTACCCTCGAGCGCACCCGGGAGCTGGGTTTTGCCTCCTCCCTCGCGCCCAAGGCCCCCGCGCAGCCCGAGCCCAAGGCCGGGAGGTTCCGCCCCGGGGACCGCATAAACCACAAGGTGTTTGGGGACGGCACCATACTGTCGGTCTCCCCCATGGGAGGGGACACCCTGCTGGAGATTGAGTTTGACACCCGCGGGGTGAAAAAAGCCATGGCCAACTACGCCCCCATTAAGCTGCTGGAGGATTAAAATGAAGGTACAGCTGATAGCACACACCGAACAACCGGACCGAATAGTCGCCGCCGCCGCCAAACTCTGCTACTCCAAGAGCGGGGCAATTGGCCTTCTGGAGGGACTGGATGAGGAAAAGAGCGAGAGGTTCGTAAACATGCTCTCGGAGATGGGCCACGAGAGCCCAATCGAGCACGCGAGCTTCACCTTTGCAATTGAAGGGGTTTCAAGGTCGCTGCTGGCCCAGATAACCCGCCACCGCATCGCCTCCTACAGCGTCCAGAGCCAGAGGTATGTGCGCCTCGACGACTTTAAATATGTGACCCCTCCCGCAATAGAACAGGACCCCGAGGCGCTAGAAATCTACCGCCAGGCCATGCAGAGCTGCGCCGAGAGCTACGAAAAGCTCACCGAGCTGCTGAAGGAGCGCATAACCCGCCAGCTGGTGGAGGACGGCCTCAGCGAGAAGGAGGCCGCCAAAAGGGCGGAGAAGCAGGCTATAGAGGACGCGAGGTTTGCCCTGCCCAACGCCTGCGAAACCAACCTTGTGGTTACCATGAACGCCCGCAGCCTTCAGAACTTCTTCCGCCTACGCTGCTGCAACCGCGCCCAGTGGGAGATCCGCGAGCTTGCGGACATGATGCTAGCGGAGGTCTGCCGTGTGGCTCCGGCCCTCTTTAAGAACAGTGGACCCTCCTGCGTCTGCGGAGCGTGCACCGAGGGAAAAATGAGCTGCGGTAAGGCCGAGCAGACCCGGGAGAGGATCGCCGCGATAAAAGAGGGGAGCCGCCGCAATGGCTAAGGGCAGGCTGATAGTCATTGAGGGCCTTGACGGCAGCGGCAAGGCCACCCAGGCTTCGCTCCTGGAAGGTGAGCTAGGGAGAAGGGGCTTTATGCCCCAAAAGCTCAGCTTCCCCTGCTACGGGGAGGATTCCTGCGCCCTCGTGAGGATGTACCTCGCCGGGGAGTTCGGCAGCCGGCCGGAGGATGTCAACTGCTACGCCGGTTCGGTGTTCTTTTCGGTGGACCGGTACGCGAACTACAAAAAGCACTGGGAGAAGCAATATCTCGAAGGCGGGCTCTTTATCGCCGACCGGTACACCACCTCCAACGCCGTCTTTCAGACCTCCAAGCTGCCCCGGGAGAGGTGGGACAGCTACCTTGACTGGCTGTTTGACTTCGAATATCATAAAATGGGCATTCCAGAGCCGGACGACGTAATATATCTTGACATAGACCCCTGCCTCTCCGAGAGGCTGGTGGAGTCGAGGTACCACGGCGACAGCGCGAAAAAGGACATACACGAGCGGGATGAGGAGTACCAGCGCCGCTGCCGGGAGGCCGCGCGCTACTGTGCCGGCAGACTTGGCTGGCACACAATAAAATGCGACGCCGGCGGCGGGGTGAGACCCCGGGAGGAGATCCTGGGGGAGATACTCCGGGCGCTTGGTGTCTGAATTCTGAGGATCTGAATTATTTATGATTGAGTTCCACGAAATAGGCCTTGACGACCTTGAAAGGCTGCGGCCCATGCTGTTAGCAGCTCCGGACCGGGGCTGCGAATACACCTTCGGCAATCTCTACATCTGGAAGGATGTTTACAAGACCTCGGTTGCCTACCTTGAGGACACGGCGGTTATGCGCTTTGGAGCCGCTAACCCGGGCTACCTCTATCCGGTGGGCCCGCAGGATAGGCAGGCGGTGCGGGAGATCTTTTCCCTCGACCCCTCTGCGAGGATAATAGCCGCCCGCCGGGAGGACTGTGCCGCCGCCGAGGAGGCCCTTGCGGGCAGGACCGCATCTGCGCTCATGGAAAATGCAGGAGAGTATGTCTACAGCAGCGAAAAGCTGCGGGAGCTGCCCGGCAAAAAGTACCACAAGAAGCGCAACCACATCTCCATCTTCGAGCGCAGCTACCCAGGGTGGGAGTTCTGCAGAATAATCCCCGAGACCCTCCCAGCGGTGGCCGAAATGAACGACGCCTGGTGCCGGGAGTACGGCTGCGGCAAGTTCCCGGGCCTTCGGGAGGAGTCCTGCGCCGTGAGAGCCGCCCTCTCAAACTTCCAGCAGCTTAAGCTGGACGGTGGATTTATAAGGGTGGACGGGAGGATAGTCGCCTTCTCCATAGGCGAGGCCATCAATTCCAGTAGCTACTGCGTCCACATTGAAAAGGCATTTCACGAGGTAAATGGCGCCTACACCATGATAAACCGGGAGTTTGCCCGGGCGTTCTGCCAGGGTTTCCAGTTTATCAACCGGGAGGATGACGCCGGCGAGGAGGGCCTTCGCAAGGCAAAGCTCTCCTACTACCCCGAATTTGTAAGCGAAAAGTATGTCATAACCCTGAGGTGACAAAATGATTCGGTTGGGCACACCCTACGACATAAAAGCTCTAAAACAGCTCTGGGACGAGAGCTTTAACGACCCTGTAAACTACATCGACTTCATCTTTGACAAGGTGTCCCTGCCGAGCGACGCCATGATCTGTGATATTGACGGCCAGGTGGTGGCAATGCTGCTCATGATCCCCACAAGGTTTGTCTACCACAGCGAGGTTGTGAATACCCTCTACATCCTCGGCGCCTGCACCCACAAAAAGTACCGGAACCGCGGCTACATGACCGAGCTCATAAAACAGGCCGAGGAGCGGGCAAAGGGCTCGGGAGCAGGCCTGAGCGTCCTGGTCCCCGGGGGAAAGTACCTCTTTAACTACTACAAAAAGCGCGGTTACAGCGCCGACTTTAGAGTGCGCACCGTAAACCTAAAGCGGGGGATGATGGCCTCCGCCCCTTCCCCCGATACCCAGCTTATAATCGACAAGGTCTCCCCGACCGACCTATTCAAGGTGCGCAACCAGGCCCTCGCCGACGTTCCCCACATATCCTGGAGCGCAAAGCAGATGCCCTTTGTAATGGAGGACACCCTCATCTACGGTGGCCACATCGCCGCCTACAGCGGGGCGTTGGGCAACAGCTACGCCTTTTTCAGCTCCGACAGGAGGAGACTGTTTGTGCGCGAGTGCCTTGGCGACAGCGTTGATGCCCAGATGGCGCTCATAAAGGGGATTCTGGAGAAAGAGGTGCCTCGGAGCGTGCAGATAAACCTGCCGGTAAACTCTCCGCTCTTTCCCCACCTGGGGGACATTATCCCCTACGGCATGGCGAAGACCCTTTATATAAACACGTCCTTCCGGGACCTGGATCCGTATATGAACATTATGTTGGACTAAAAGGAGGCAGTTTTGGTTTTTGTTTTTTTGGCAGAGGGCTGTGAAGAGATTGAAGCTCTCACCCCAGTGGACATTCTGCGCAGGGGAGGGGTGGAGGTTACCACCGTCGGTATAGGCGGCCGAAGCATATGCTCCTCCCACGGCGTCACCATATTAGCCGATATTTCCGACCGCGAGATGGAGCTGGGCTCCCAGCTGGAGGGCATTGTGCTCCCCGGCGGAATGCCCGGCACAACCAACCTTCTGGAGAGCGAGACGGTGGCCGCCGCCATCAGCTTCTGCCTCGAAAGGGAGCTGCTCATAGGCGCCATCTGTGCCGCGCCAACCGTGCTCAAGGCGAGGGGAGCGCTGGAGGGCCGGGTGGCCACCGCCCATCCGTCCTTTAGCCACAAGCTGGAGCAGAACTTTGCCGACGCCCAGGTGGTGAAGGACGGCAGGATAATAACCGGGCGCGCCATGGGCGCCTCCAACAGGTTTTCCCTGCTGCTGCTGGAGACCCTGAAGGACCGTGACACAGCAGACAAGGTGGCAAAGGCCATCTGCTATGAGGACAGCGGGGAGGTGCGGAAGGATGGCTAAGGACAGGACCAACGCCTACGCCGGTGCCGAGAGCACTGCCAGGAGGGGCTGCAGCGGCTGCCTCGTCACCATGCTGTTGTTGCTTGTTGCGGTTTTCGGACTGGGCTACTTTGGCTACCGCTCCATAAGCAACGAGATAAACGGTTCCAGCCGTGCCGGCGACGGGGGACAGGAGATTGTGCTGGAGGTCCCGGAGGGTTCCTCCACCATCGCCATTGCGAACATGCTCAAGGAGAATGGCGTCATAGGCAGCGCCAGGATCTTCCGGCTCTACAGCCAGCTCACCGATGTGAGCAGCAGCTTTATGTACGGCGAGCACACCTTCCAGCCGGGCATGAGCTATGAGGATATATCCAAGGAGCTCTCCGGCGTGCTTATTGAACAGATTCCCTGCAACACAATCACCTTCCCCGAGGGCAGGACCTGTCTCTCCATGGCGGAGACGCTGGAGGAGTACGGCTACGGCACGGTGGAGGAGTTTATCTCCATCTGCAACAACGAGACCTTTGATGTGGACTTCTTCAACTACATCTCCAACAACAGCCTCAAGTTTATAAAGCTGGAGGGCTTCCTCTACCCCGACACCTACGACTTCCCTCTGGACGCCACCCTCTATGATTGCATAGAGATGATGCTCAAAAACTTTGAAGAGAAGGTCTGGACCCCCGAGATAAAGAGCGCCGTCGAAAACTCTGGCTACTCCCTCGAGGAGGTAATCACCATGGCCTCGATTGTGGAGAAGGAGTCCTTTGACGGGGCGGAGAACCGGGTTGCCTCGGTTTTCTGGAACCGCATTGAGCGCCCCATTGACGACCTCGGCGCCGCCCCCATGCTCCAGTCCGACACCACCGACGTCTGGATACAGTATGTGCTGGAGTACTACTACGAGGGCAACGCCCCGGAGGACATGGTGAACGCCTACAACAGCGACTATGTGCAGGGTATCATCGTTGGACCCATCTGTAACCCCGGCCTTGTGTGCATCGAGGCCACACTCAACCCCGAGAACACCAACTACTATTTCTTTGTGACCGATGAGGCCAAGAACTTCTACTGGGCCGAGACCTACAGCCAGCACGTGCAGAACTGTGAACAGGCCGACCTTGTGAATCAGCAGATAGAAAACGGAACCTACGAGGGCTGAGCAGTACAGCTAAAAGCGCCGCAGCAAACGCTGCGGCGCTCATTCTTTTCAGCGGCCCTGCCAGTCCAGCAGCCCGTCCTCCACCTCCGCCATGTTGTCGGCGGAAAAGAGGAACCTGCCCCTTGAGTCGTATACTTCATAGTGGCCTTTTATCTTCTTAATCCTAATATCCACTGTTCTCTCTCCCTTCTGTAACTATGATACCAGCCAGGCTGCACCATTGTACGGACAGTCGCCCCGGCGTCACCGGTGAAATTCAACATATCCGGCGGCTTTTGTCTTGATTGTTTTATGGATTTTTGTTATCCTTAAAGCAAATAGATTAAGGAGTGATAATATGTCCAAAAGGGTCTTTTTAATCGTTCTGGACAGCTTCGGCATAGGTGAGCTGCCGGACGCCGCAGACTTTGGAGACGCCGGGGCAAACACACTTAGGAGCGTCAGCAGTTCGCCCAAGTTCAGCGTTCCGCTGCTCAAGAAGATGGGTTTCTTCAATATAGACGGCGTGGACTATCTCGAGGGGGTGGAGTCCCCCATAGCCAGCTTTGCGAGGCTCCGGGAGATGTCCAAGGGCAAGGACACCACCATCGGTCACTGGGAGATTGCCGGAGTCATCTCCGAGAAGGCGTTGCCCACCTACCCGAACGGCTTCCCTGATGAGGTGATAAAGGAGTTTGAGCGCATTACCGGCCGGGGAGTGCTCTGCAACAAGCCCTATTCCGGCACCGAGGCCCTCAAGGACTTCGGCGAGGAGCACATAAAGACCGGCAAGCTCATTGTCTACACCTCCGCCGACAGCGTCTTCCAGGTTGCGGCCCACGAGGACTATGTTCCGGTGCCGGAGCTCTACGACATCTGTGAAAAGGCCCGGGAGATGCTAAAGGGCAAGCACGCTGTGGGCAGGGTCATTGCAAGGCCGTTTGTGGGCACCTGCGCCGCCGACTTCAAGCGCACCACCAACCGCCACGATATCTCCCTCAAGCCACCCAAAAAGACGGTGCTGGACTTCATAAGCGCCGCCGGCATGCAGACCATCGGCGTCGGCAAGATATACGACATCTTCGCCGGGGTGGGTGTGAGCGAGCAGATTAAATCCAAGGGCAACCACAACGGCATGGAGATCACCCTGGGCCTTGCGGGCCGGGATTTCGAGGGCCTTTGCTTTGTGAACCTTGTGGACTTTGACATGCTCTACGGCCACCGCAACGATATTGACGGCTATGCCGCCGCCGCCACCGACTTTGACTCCCAGCTCTCGGAGTTCATAGAGAAGATGCGCCCGGAGGACCTGCTCATAATTACCGCCGACCACGGCTGTGACCCCGGCTTTACCAAGTCCACCGACCACAGCCGGGAGCATGTGCCCATGATCGCCTACGGAGCCCCGGTCAGGGAGGGGGTAAACCTTGGCACCCGCGACTCCTACGCCGACATAGCCGCCACCGTGGCGGAGTACCTGGGTGTAAAGGCGGACATTGCCGGAAAGAGCTTCTGGCAGGAGATAAAGAAATAGCTTTACAGGAGGCTTTTTATGAACGACTGTATTAAGAACCTGCTGGAGCGCCGCTCCATAAGGGCCTACCGCCCGGAGCTGCCGAAGGATGAGGACCTGGAGCTGATTGTAAAGTGCGGCATGTACGCCGCCACCGGCATGGGAAGGCAGCCCTGGTTCTTCACCATAGTGAAGGACCGGGCCTACCTTGACGACATCTCCGCCGCCAACCGGGCGGTGCACCTGGCCGGGGACGACCAGCGCATGAGGGAGATGGCGGCTCAGCCGGACTACGACAACTTTAGGGGCGCCCCCTGCGCCATCATCGTATCCGGCGAGGACAGCGAGCCCGGGCTTGTGGACTGCGCCAACGCCACCGAGAACATGGCCCTTGCCGCTCACGCCCTTGGCCTCGGGAGCTGCTACATCCAGTCCTTCTCCTTTGCCCTCGACCGTCCGGAGTACCAGTATCTGGTGGCAAAGCTGCAGCTGCCGGAGGGCTATAAGCCCTACTTCGCCCTCTCGGTGGGCTATGCCGACGAGGACCCCCAGCCAGCTCCCCGAAAGGAAAACTGCGTCAACCGCATTGGCTGACCAGCAAGAGCCCCCGGCGCCGGGGGCTTTTGCATAGGCCAGCCCACCAAAAAGTTCGGCGGCAGTCCGCCGGGAGGAAAGATATGAAATACGAATATATTGCGGCCGGGAACGTCATGCTGGATACCGTCCGCTTTGCAGACGGCAAGGAGTCGGCGAGGGAGCACATCGGCGGGCCCTCCACCTTTGCCTATGCCGGAATCAAGCTCTTTACCGACAAGGTAATGCAGGTCAGCAACGTGGGTGCGGACTACGCTACCCTCTTTGACCCCTGGATGGAGAAGAACGGGGTTGAGCGGGCGGGCTTCAAGGTGAAGTGCGACCACTGCAACCACTCCTTCCTGGTCTACAACGAGGACGGCACTTATGGCAGCGACCCCACCGTGGAGCGGTTCCGTGACGACTGGATACAGGACTTCGGCTACATGAAGACCTCCCCGGAGGAGATAGGGGAGTGGACCGCAAAGGGAGGGGTGAAGGGCATTTACCTCGCCCAGAACGTGGACCGGGTGTTCTGGAAGAAGCTCTCGGAGATAAAAAAGCGGGACGGCTTCAAGATGATGTGGGAGATGGAGAGCCCCAGCTCCTACAAAAAATACATGGACGATGTGAAGATGGCCATGGAGATATCCGACATCTTCTCCATAAACATACAGGAAGCCCGCACCCTCTTTGACTGCGAGAGTGAGGAGGAGTGCATCGAGAACCTCCAGGCCATGCCCACCGCCTTCACCCTCTTCCGTGTGGGCAAAAAGGGCCTTTATGCCGTGACCCCGGACGAGTGCTATTTCCTGCCCTCCGCCCCGGTAGACCGAGAGATAGACCCCACCGGCTGCGGCAACACCTCCACCGGATCCGCCCTCTACGCCTACTGCGAGGGCTACGACCCGCTGATGATCGGCATAATGGCCAATGTGGGCGCCGCCCAGAACATCCGCAACTATGGCGTCATTCCGGACTTTGCCGCGGTGAGGGACGCCGCCTTCAGCCAGGCCAACGAGCTCTACAAAGAATACAGCCGGAAGTATGGAGTGAAGTAAATTGGCAGAGTATCTCTCCTGTGGAAACATAATGACCGACCAGGTGCTGCTGCCGGACTCCTCCCGCACCAGCATAGGAGGGCCCGCGCTGTTCGCCCTCTCCGGAATCCGGCTCTTCACCGAGAGCTGCAAGCTGGTGAGCTGCGCCGGCGAGGACTTTGACGAGAGTTACGGCGCCTGGATGCGCCGCAACGGCCTC
>CALXAK010000069.1 GCA_944386255.1 uncultured Clostridia bacterium | reverse complement strand
CTGCGACACCTTCGCCCGGGCGGTGCCGGAGGTGGAGCTGCGGAGCGTGAGCACCATGACCGGCTCCCAGGTGCCGCGGCTGCAGGGCAGCTTTGCCGCCCTCACCGAGAGGGTGCAGGAGCAGCTGCGGGAGGGCCGGGCCATGCTGCTCTACGCCGCCACCTCCCGGGAGGCGGACAACCTCTGCCGGGACCTTGTGAGCAGCGGGATAACCGCATCCCGGCTCACCCGGCGCACCATGCCCGCTCCGGGGACGGTGTCGGTGGGGGTGGGGACGCTGTCGTCGGGGTTTGAGCTGCCGGCGGCCCGGCTCACCGTGCTCACCGGCTGCAAGACCGGCGCCCCAAAGCGCCCCCGGCACATCTCGGCAAAGGCCGAGAGGAACATGTTCGGTTCGCTGGAGGACCTGCACCCGGGGGACTACGTGGTGCACTCCACCCACGGCATCGGCCAGTACCAGGGCATACAGCGCATCGACCACCACGGCATGGTGAAGGACTATATAAAGATAGCCTACCGGGGCAATGATGTGCTCTACCTGCCGGTGACCCAGCTCAACATGGTCTCCCCCTACATGTCGGTGCAGGACGGAGCCGTCCCCAAGGTTGCAAAGCTCTACTCCGGCGAGTGGCAGCGCACCCGGCAGACGGTCTACCGCTCGGTGCGGGAGATGGCGAAGGAGCTCATCGCCCTCTACGCCAGGCGCCAGCGGGCTGAGGGCATAGCCTTTCCCCCGGACGACGACTGGCAGCGGGACTTTGAGACGAGGTTCATATACGAGGAGACCGACGACCAGCTGCGGGCGGCGGCGGAGATAAAAAAGGACATGGAGAAGCCCCGGCCCATGGACCGGCTGCTCTGCGGGGACGTGGGGGTGGGCAAGACCGAGGTTGCCATGCGCGCGGCCTTCAAGTGCGTCAACAACTCCTGCCAGTGCGCGGTGCTGGTGCCCACCACCATCCTGGCCTGGCAGCACTACATGAGCTTTATGGAGCGCATGGAGCCCTACCCCGTAAAGGTGGCCATGCTCTCGAGGTTCACCACCCCAAAGCAGATGAAACAGGCCCTGGCCGGCATAAGGAGCGGGGAGGTGGACATTGTGGTGGGGACCCACCGGCTGCTGCAGAAGGACGTGGAGTTCAAGCGTCTGGGGCTGCTGGTGGTGGACGAGGAGCAGCGCTTCGGGGTGGCCCACAAGGAGAAGCTGAAGGAGAAGTTCTCCGGCGTGGACGTGCTCACCCTCTCCGCCACCCCCATCCCCCGCACCCTCAACATGGCCATGAGCGGCATACGGGCCATGAGCGTTATACAGCAGGCCCCCGAGGACCGGCTGCCCATCTCGACCTACGTGATGGAGTTTGACCTTGCCACGGTGGATTCCGCCATCCAGCGGGAGCTCTCCCGGGGGGGCCAGGTATACTACCTGCACAACCGGGTGGACTCCATCGAGCGGGTGGCGGCGGGGATAAAGGAGCGCTTCCCCGAGGCGGCGGTGGAGGTGGCCCACGGCAGGATGAGCGAGGAGCAGCTCTCGGGGGTGTGGCGGCGGATGACCGCCGGGGAGACCGACATACTGGTCTGCACCACCATAATTGAGACCGGGGTGGACATTGCCAACGCCAACACCCTCATAATCGAGGACTCCGACCGGCTGGGTCTCGCCCAGCTCTACCAGATAAGGGGGCGGGTGGGGCGCAGCAGCCGCCGGGCCTACGCCTACTTCACCTTCAGGGGAGGCATGGAGCTCACCGAGGTGGCCCAGAAGCGGCTCTCCGCCATCCGGGACTTCACCTCCCTGGGCTCCGGGTTTAAGATCGCCATGCGGGACCTGCAGATAAGGGGGGCGGGCAGCGTGCTCTCCGCCCGGCAGAGCGGGCACATGGCGGCGGTGGGGTACGAGACCTACCTGCAGATACTGGAGCAGGCCATTGCGGACGAGACCGGCGCCCCCCAGCCGGAGAAGCCCCGGGAGTGCGTCATCGACCTTGCCGAGAGCGCCTACATCCCCGAGGGGTACATCCGGGACCCCGGCACCCGCATCTCCATGTACAAGCGCATTGCCGCGGTGGAGAGCGAGCAGGACGCGGCGGAGGTTACCGGGGAGCTGGAGGACCGGTTCGGGCCGGTGCCGGACGCCGCCCGGGCGCTGCTGGAGGTGGCGCTGGCGAGGTGCACGGCCATGAAGCTTGGAATCTACGAAATAACCTGCCAGGACCGGACGCTGCTCTTCTACATCGACCGGCCGGACCCGCTGGCGGTGGCGGGCCTTGTAAAGCGAAGCCCCCGGAAGATAATGTTCTCCCCCAGGGGCAAGAGCTACATCTCCGCCTCGCTGCTGCCCCGGGAGAACCCCTCGGCGGGGGCGCTGGAGGTGACGCGGGACCTGCTGGAGGCCACCGGCGGAGCCGGCGCCTCCCTGCCGGAGCAGCAGGGCCAGCCCTTGCCTTGAGAGGACAAATATTGTATACTCATTAGGTATTTTATAAGCGGGGCCTTGCCCCGGAAGGACAGGTGTTTTCCTTGGCAAACAGCAGAAAGAGCCGGCTCTCCCGCCGGGCCCTGGTGGCAATTGTGGTCGCGGTGGCGGCGGTGGCCGCCATTGGGGTGTGGATCGGCGTGAGCCTTTACAACCCCGCCACCGTCATGACGGTGAACGGCCAGGAGGTGGCCGCGGGCGAGTACCTCTACTACCAGCAGGCCGCCATTATAGACATATATTCCGACATCTACGTCTCCACCGGCGTCAGCCCCAGGACCATTGAGGAGATGCTGGAGGGCACCCTGCCGGACGGCACCCCGGTGAGCGAGGCGCTGCCCCGGAGGATTGATGAGATGGTCCGGGAGGACGCGTTTATAAGGGACGAGGTGCAGCGCCTTGGCATCGGCACCGACGCCGAGACCGCCTACTACTACGAGTACGCCTGCTCCGAGCAGTGGGCCAGCGCCCAGGAATTCTACCTGCGCAACGGCATAAGCTACGAGAGCTTCAGCCGCTGCTACACCGCCCAGCTGCAGCGCACCAGCCTCTTTGACCAGCGCTACTTCGACCCCGAGAGCGAGTACTACATAAGCGACGAGGACATAAAGGCCTACTACGAGAGCGAGTATGTGGGGTTTGACCTCATCACCATGCCCTCCACCAACGGGGACAGCCAGCCCCTCACCGAAGAGCAGGTGCAGGCCCTCACCGAGATTGCCGGAGAGATGGCCGCGCAGCTCTCCCAGCCGGGCTCGGACACCAAGCAGGTGTTTGACAGCCTCTTCTCCACCGCCCTCACCGCCGTGGGCCGGGACGGGGAGATAAAGGACTCCACCTACAGCGCCTACCTCTCCACCGGCACCGTCACCTATTATGACGACACGGTGAACTACAACACCCAGCTGCTCTCCGCTCTGCGGGAGCTGCAGGTGGGCGAGAGCACCACGGTGGTGTACGAGAGCAGCAACGGCTCCACCTTTGTGTTCGCGGTGGTCAAGCGGGACCACGCCGCCGCCGGCACCGAGTGGGAGGAGTACGCCACCGCCATTGCCGAGCAGATGAACATAGACGACTTCAACGCCTACATAGCCGCTGGAGCCGAGGACTACGTCACCACCATCGACCAGCGGGCCGCCCGCTACTACAGTCCCCTCAAGGTCTACCTGGGCTGACGGACGGCAAAAGTACAGAACAGCGCGCCCAAAGGGCGGCGGACCAAAGCCTTGGTCCGCCGCCCTTTTTCTGTCCGGAGCTGTCGAAGGTTCAAGTTTTTCAGCCCCCAAGCCGCCAGGATACCTTATCCCCAGGGTCCGGGGAAGGTTGGCCCCGGGCCTCCCGCCGGGGCGGGGGCGTTCGGCCAATTTCATACGCCTACCCTTCCCCGCCCC
>CALXAK010000068.1 GCA_944386255.1 uncultured Clostridia bacterium | reverse complement strand
ATCAAATGAGACCCTCTACCTGCTGTTTGATGACGAGGTTACCGCCTATCCTCTCTCGGACGGGGTGAGCGCTCCCCCACCCACCAAGGTGGGTGAAAACAGCACGGGCGGGGACTGGGACCAGTTTGGAACCACCCCCATTCCCCTTCCCTATCTCATAGGCGCCGACAGCGAGGCGGTCTACTTCATCAATGAGTCCGGGGTCAACCGCATGGTGCATGGCGGGGTGATAACCGAGGTGCTGCTTGAAGCTGATGAGTGCGAACTCAGCTCCTCCGGGCTGCTGCTGGAGAGGGCTGTCATGGACGCGGACGGCGGGTTTTACCTGCTGTTCAGAACCAATGAAGCGGGCTCCTTGCAGCACAAGCTGGTCTACTACAACTGAAATTCCAACCAAACGGCCGCGGCCGGCAGCATTCTTCACGCTGCCGGCCGCCAGGTTTATTCTGCTTAATTTCGGGCATTCCACCGCTGGAATACAAAAACACCGGCGTCTCCCAAAGGAAGCGCCGGTGCTGATGGTGCGGATAACAGGAATTGAACCTGCATGATCTTGCGATCACTAGAACCTGAATCTAGCGCGTCTGCCAGTTCCGCCATATCCGCTTGCAAGGAATATAATAATAAATCCCGCGGCATTTGTCAACACAAAAATACTCGCCGTTTCCTAGCGCAAAAACGCCACCGCTGCAATTGCCAAAGTGGGTATCCTACAGCGGGGATATGATGGTATAATACGAATAAAATCAAGCGTCAAGAGGTATCGAATGAAGGCAGCATCGTCGGCTCCCGGGAGCATTGTGGTTCGCGGAGCCAAGGTACACAACCTGAAAAATGTGGATGTGGATATCCCTCTCAACAAAATCGTCGGCGTTGCCGGGGTCTCCGGTTCCGGCAAGTCCTCTCTGGCTCTCGGGGTGCTCTACGCTGAGGGCTCGAGGCGCTACCTTGAAGCTCTCTCCACCTACACCCGCCGCCGCATGACCCAGGCGGCAAAGGCGGAGGTGGACGAGGTGCTCTATGTTCCCGCCGCTCTCGCCCTGCACCAGCGGCCAGGGGTGCCAAGCATTCGCAGCACCTTCGGCACCGGCACCGAGCTGCTCAACAGCCTACGGCTCATGTTTTCGAGGCTCTCGAGCCACCGCTGCCCCAACGGCCACTACCAGCGGCCCACCCTTGCCGTGGCGGCGGGGCAGCCGATAAAGTGCCCGGAGTGCGGGGCTGAGTTCTATCCCCCCTCTGCGGAGGAGCTGGCCTTTAACAGCCAGGGGGCCTGCCGCAGCTGCAGCGGAACCGGGATTGTGCGCACGGTGGATCTTTCGACCCTGGTGCCGGACGAGTCGCTCACCATTGACCAGGGAGCTGTGGCCCCCTGGAACTCGCTCATGTGGTCGCTCATGACCGATGTCTGCCGGGAGATGGGTGTGCGCACCGACGTCCCCTTCCGGGACCTCACCGAGCAGGAAAAGGAGATAGTCTACCACGGGCCCGCGGTAAAAAAGCACCTCTACTACCGGCCCAAAAACGGCAGCCCCGGGGGCGAGCTGGACTTCACCTACTACAGCGCCGTTTACACGGTGGAAAACGCCCTCGCCAAAGTTAAGGACGAAAAGGGCATGAAGCGGGTGGAAAAGTTCCTCCGGGAGGAACCCTGCCCAGACTGCGGCGGCTCCCGCCTCAGCGAGGAGGCCAGGGCTCCGAAACTTCGGGGCATAGGGCTTGATGAGGCCTGCAGCATGAGCCTCAGGGAGCTGGTGGAGTGGGTAAAGGGCGTGCCCGCCAGCCTTCCTGAGGAGATGCGCCCAATGGCAAAGAGCATATGCGAGTCCTTTCTGGCGGTGGCCAAAAGGCTTATGGACCTGGGGCTCAGCTATCTTGCCCTGGACCGAGCCTCCTCCACCCTTTCCACCGGCGAGCGCCAGAGGATGCAGCTGGCGAGGTCGGTGCGCAACCGCACCACGGGTGTGCTGTATGTGCTGGACGAGCCCTCAATCGGGCTGCACCCGTCCAACATAGTGGGGCTTACCTCGGTTATGCATGACCTTGTGAGCGACGGCAACTCGGTGCTGCTGGTGGACCACGACACACAGATACTCTCCGAGTCGGACTGGATAATCGAGATGGGGCCAAAGGCCGGCGCGGACGGAGGCCAGGTGGTGGCCGAGGGCACGGTTGAGCAGCTCTGCGGCAACCAGAACTCCATTATCGGCCCATTCCTGCAGCAGGGTCACCGGATAAAGGTTCGGCAGCGGGCCGCCGCCGGTGAGATGTTTGACCTAGGCAGGATTCACCTCTCCACCGGAGCGATACACACAGTTAAGCCCATTGAGGCGGATTTTCCAAAGGGCAGGCTCACGGCGGTGACCGGGGTGTCCGGCTCCGGCAAGACCACCCTAATTCTCGAGAGCCTGATCCCTGGCCTTACCGCCGCTGTGTCCGGCGGAAGAATGCCGGAGCATGTTATCTCGGTGGAACTCGCCGGGGTTGCGCGGATAAAGCTGATTGACGCAACCCCAATAGGCATAAACGTGCGCTCCACGGTGGCCACCTACGCCAACGTCCACGACGAGCTGCGCAAAATCTACGCCCGGGATCCCGAGGCCAAGAGGCTCGGCTACAAGGCCGGGGACTTTTCCTACAACACCGGCCGGCTGCGCTGCCCGGTCTGCGACGGGACCGGCGTTATAAGCCTGGATGTGCAGTTCCTGCCGGATGTGGATATCCCCTGCCCCGACTGCCGGGGCTCCCGCTACGGCAAAGAGTCATATGCAATCCGCCGGGAAGGAGCGGACGGAAAGCTCTACTCCCTGCCCGAGCTCATGGCCATGGACATATCCAGCGCTCTCAAGGTCCTAAGGAACCACCGCCTGGTGAGCCAGCGGCTGCAGGTGCTGGAAAACCTGGGTCTCGGCTACCTCACCCTCGGCGAAGCGACCCCCAGCCTTTCCGGAGGCGAAGCCCAGCGGCTTAAGCTTGCCAGCGAGATGGGCAGGAGTCAGTCCGACTCGGTGTTCGTGTTCGACGAGCCCACCATAGGCCTTCATCCGCTGGATGTGATGACGCTGCTCTCGGTTTTTGAAACGCTCATTCAGAGCGGCGCCACCGTTATAGTCATTGAGCACGACCTTGACGTCATCGCCAACGCCGACTATATAGTCGACATGGGCCCGGGAGGTGGCGAAGAGGGCGGGCGGGTGATAGCCACCGGCACCCCGGAGCAGATTTCCACCGATGGCAACAGCGTAACCGGGCGCTTTCTCACCCTTTAGCCTGCCTTTGGCAATAAATGCCGAAAGGCTCTGCGGCATCCATTTTACTCTTGTGCACTGTAGCGCTGCGGCAGAAACCAGGGCTCTAAAAAGCTCTCCCTTCGGTTCTTTTGTTCTTGATTTAATATAAGAAAAGAGCCCGCGGCCAGATGGCCGCGGGCTCTTGCTTTGTGTTACGCCGGTTCCTCTGCAAAGTTGCCGGTATAGAGCTGATAGTATTTGCCTTTCTGCTCCATGAGGTCGTCATGGGTGCCGCGCTCGATTATCCTGCCGGCGTCCATGACCATAATGCAGTCGGCGTTGCGGACTGTGGAGAGCCGGTGGGCTATCACGAAGGTGGTGCGCCCGGTCATGAGGGCATCCATGCCCTCCTGCACCAGCTTTTCGGTCCTGGTGTCGATGGAGGAGGTGGCCTCGTCCAGTATCAGCACCGGCGGGTCTGCCACCGCAGCTCTCGCTATTGCAATCAGCTGGCGCTGGCCCTGGCTGAGGTTTGCACCGTCGCCGGTGAGCATGGTGTTGTAGCCATCCGGGAGCCTGCGGATAAATCCGTCGGCATTGGCGAGCTGAGCCGCCGCCATACACTCTTCGTCGCTGGCCTCAAGGTTGCCATATCGGATGTTCTCCATCACCGTACCGGTGAAGAGGTGGGTGTCCTGCAGCACGATTCCCAGCGAGCGGCGAAGCTCCGGCTTCTTTATCTTGTTGATGTTTATGCCGTCGTAACGGATCTTGCCGTCGGCAATGTCGTAAAAGCGGTTGATAAGGTTGGTGATGGTGGTTTTGCCGGCGCCGGTGGCCCCGACGAAGGCTATCTTCTGGCCGGGCTTTGCCCAGAGGCTTATGTTGTGCAGCACCAGCTTGTTCTCATCATAGCCAAAGTCCACATCGTCAAACACCACCGCGCCCTGGAGCTTGGTGTAGATCTCGGTGGCGGCCGCATCATTAAAAAACAAAAAAGCCCAAACGTTGGTGCGCTCTGTGGTTTCGGTCAGGCTGCCGTCGGGGTTTTCCTTGGCGTTGACCAGCTCCACATAGCCGTTGTCTACCTCGGGGGTTTGGTCCATCAGGTCGAAGACCCTTTGGGCGCCGGCGGCGGCGGTGACCACGAAATTCACCTGCAT